>WGBZ01000082.1 GCA_015494035.1 Lysobacterales bacterium
ACACCATACCGCTCAAGGGCGCACTGCTGACCCAGATTTCAAACCACTGGTTTGATCAGACCAGTCACATTGTGCCCAATCACCTGACCAACACACCGGTGCAGGAAGTCATTCCTGCCGCCGATGCCGACCTGAAAAAACGTGCAGTGGTGGTCAATAAACTCACCCCTTTGCCAGTCGAGGCCATCGTGCGGGGTTACCTCATTGGCAGCGGTTGGAAAGACTACCTGCAAAGCGGTGAGGTCTGCGGCATTCCCTTATCGCCCGGATTGCAACAGGCGGAAAAATTGCCCGAGCCGATTTTTACTCCCTCCAGCAAAGCCGCTGTTGGCGACCACGATGAGAACATTTCCTTTGCCCAGGCCGCGGCAATGATTGGCCAGGACATGGCCGAAAAAATTCGGGATATCTCACTGGCGCTGTATCGCTTTGCGGCTGAACAGGCGCAAAAAAAAGGCCTGATTATCGCCGACACCAAGTTTGAATTTGGCCTGGATGACACCGGCCAGATTGTCTTGATGGACGAAGTGCTGACACCGGATTCCTCGCGTTTCTGGGACGAGAAATCCTACCGCGTTGGTACCAGCCCGGAAAGTTTTGACAAGCAGTTTGTGCGTGATTACCTGGAAACACTGGACTGGGACAAAACCCCGCCCGGGCCGGTCATCCCTGAGGACATCATTCAACGCACGGCGGAGAAATACCATGAAGCCCATGAACGAATCACCGGCCAGCCCTTCCGGCTCGAAGACTGAACACAGTATGGATTCGCTGCTGGCCGAGTACGCTGAAAGCCATCGGCACCCGGTCAACAAACGCATCCACTATGTGTGCGTGCCAGCCATTTTCTGGTCCATTCTGGTGCTGCTGTGGACGGTAAAGCTGCCTGCCCCGCTCTTTAACCTGGCCCTTCCGGCATCACTGCTGGTGCTGGGATATTACCTGAAAAAATCCCCCGGGCTAAGTATGGCCCTGGCCTTTTTCATGGGCCTGAGCCTGGCTTCAGCCTATGCCCTGGAACGCCTGGGCTGGCCAGTATGGCCCATTGCCCTGGCCGTTTTTGTCATGGCCTGGATCGGCCAATTTATCGGGCACCTCATCGAAGGTAAAAAACCGTCCTTTTTCAAGGACCTCCAGTTTCTGCTGGTTGGCCCTGCCTGGATTGCCCGGCAGGCATTCAAAAAAAAGCCCTTTTAGCAAAATTTTAATCCGCCTTACACTACACTGGGTGGCCCTTTTCCCGGCAACCACAGGAAAACGTGCCCCAAACCCACGGCCAAACGCCCTTGCTCTCCCAGTCTGTTCACACCGAGGCCGAAAACTTTTGGCGCCTTCTGGGCGTTCCACTCCAAGCACAATCATGGCCTGATAAACCCGCAACACGTTGGTGGTTACTGGGCACCCTGGTTGTTGGCCTGATACTGGCGCTGCCCGGCCCGCAGTGGCCGCCTCCCGCCGGTGACCTGTCCACATCCATTGAGCTCGACGTGCTTCGCCCTACACCCAAAGCAGCGTCTGGGGTGACAAAAACGGCAGCTGCTGAAAAAAAGAAACCGCCCCAACCGGTTCCAGACAAGGCCCCTCCGGACACACCCGCAAATTATCACTCATCCACTGATGCAACAGCACCACCTGCGCCCTCAGTCGATCAACCCGAAAACAATCACCGGCGCACCGCGCAGGGAAAACACACGGCTGTCAGTGCCGACCAACTGGCGGCAATTCTTTCCCAGCAAACCAGCTACACAGGCGAGGTGCGAGTTCCCAGGGATTTTCAGGCCCGCAGCAGCGACCTGGGAGAATACCAGCCACCGGCCATGCTGGCACGCCAGTGGTCCTCGCCCACACCGGGCCTGGATATGGAGACAGACAAACCGGAAACCAGCATGGAATTCTATGACTTTGGCTGGCAGGGTCAGGTCGAGCGTCTCTATGACAAAGTGGTAGTCACCAAAACGATTAAAGGCCCATACGGCACACCCATAGTTTGCATGCAGACCGTGTGGGGAAATTGGAACCTGATGTGCGCCTGGGGCGCTTCCGAAGTCAAACTGAATGATGACGAGCGAAAGAAGATAGATGACTTTTATGCTTCGTTGCACAACCAACCCCTCTGGGAAGTAGACAGCAGCACAGACTCCACACCTGAAAAAGCAGGCCAGGCTGATCTCAATGCGAATCTAAAACCGCATGATGAACCGCCAGACCCTTTCACTATCCGGGCACGCCTGGGCAAATCCAAAGCGACCAAACAGCAGTTCAAAAATGGGTACTCCAGAGGCTGGGTAACTCCCGATCACACCAAATAGCGCCCGGCAATACTCAGATTCCATCCGCCTTGAAGCCAGCGTTCCCCACCAAGCATTTTGCATATACAATGGCTGTTTTGCGGATATTTCACGTGAGCCTGCCCCCTGATGCGCGACCGGTGGACCGCCCCCCGGCAAAAATTCCCGAACACGAGCTGAACTGGCTGCATTCCCTGTTTGATGCCAGCCTGGTTTTTATCCTGGCGATCCTGATTGGCACCGTCACCGGCGTACTGGCTTCAGGCTTCATGAGCGCCTACAAGCACATCAAACCCTGGCTTTTTGAAGTGCAACACTGGCTGCCTGGCCATTGGCACACCCTGGGGCTGGTGCTGATTCCAGCCATCGGTGGGCTGCTGGCGGCCCTGATTGTGCGCCACCTGGCGCGTGGCAAAGTAGTTACGCCGGCGGAAGTTATTCTCATTACCCACGTCAAGGATGGCAGCTTGAACGTTCGCAGCGGCCTGGCCTCCTACCTGGCCAGTTTTGTGGCCATTACCACCGGTAATTCGGTGGGTCAGTACGGCCCCATGGTGCAAATGGGGGCCACCATCGGGCACGCGCTGGACAAAATTCCGGCTCTGCGTCGGCCATTTCATCACGTGGCGATGGCCTGTGGCGTGGCCGCGGCCATCTCTGCAGCTTTCCAGGCCCCCATTGCCGGGGTGGTGTTTGCCCACGAAGTGCTGTTGCGCTTTTTTTCCATCCGCCTGTTTGCGCCGGTGACCATTGCGGCGGTCAGTTCCTATCTGGTTTCCCGATCCCTGTTCGGCAAGCAGGTGTTGTTTGAACTGCCATATGAACCCACCCTGTTTGCCAGCGAATACTTCTTTTTTGGTCTGTTGGGCGTCGTGGGTGGCCTGGTTGCGGTGGTGCTGATGCGCAGCATTTTCCTGATTCAGAAAAAGCCTCAGCTACAGTCCTTGCCCCTGACCTGGCGCTTGTTTCTGGCCGGCGCCTTCACCGGCATTCTGGCTTTAATCTATCCACAAATTCTTGGTTCCAGCAACCAGGGCCTGTACCTGACGGTGCTGGGCGAAGTCCCGTTGATGATTCTGCTGGGCGTTTTCTTTGCCAAATTTGTTGCCACAACACTGTCCCTGGGCCTGGGCATGCCCGGTGGCATACTCAGCCCGTCCATGTACCTGGGCGCCTTGCTTGGCGGCAGCCTCGGTTATGCGGTGCATGCCCTGCTGCCCTATGGCAACAACGACGTGGCCTTGTACGCACTGGTGGGCATGGGCGCCATGGCCAGCGCAGCCATTGGCGGGCCGCTGTCGATGATTCTGTTCATGATGGAAATCACCGGCGATTACGAAATCGTCACTGCGGTCATGACCGGCGTTGTGCTGGCCAATATTGCCAGCTATCGCCTCCTGGGGACCTCATCGCTGTTTGACCTGCAACTGATGAGCCGCGGGTTTGACCTCAACCAGGGGCGCGAGGCGATTCATTTGCAGCAACGCAACGTGGCTGAAATCCTGCGCGATGATTATGCCCGTATCAACGCCGAAACTTCCTTGCAGGAAGCCCATCGCGTGATGGTGAAGAACCAGTCCGTGGAGGCATTTGCGGTGGACGCAGACCGAAACTACCTGGGGCATGTCACGCTGATGATGGTGGACGCCTTGCTGGATGAAGGCATTGAGCCAGACACGCCCTGTCAGAACTACCTGAAACAGAGCGATCAGGTGCTCTATTCCGGGCATTCACTGCATCAGGCCATTCGCCTGGTGGAGACCTTTTCCCTGGATCACATCCCTGTGCTGGAAAGCGAAAACAAGCCCAAGCTGCTTGGCGTCATTTATGAAAACGAGCTGGTCACGCACTGGTTGGAAAGTGTCAAGATATCAAAACAGATGCAACACCTGGCCTAAAAGCTTCTAAAAGCCTCTAAAAGCTTTGATCATCGGCAAAAATGTCTTGTTTTGCATAGGGAAGCTCTGATCGAATCGTGACACGGCATCTTGTGGTGTAAAATCGTCCATTTCTGTGTTGCAAACCTTCGCAATAGCCTTGCTATTACGTGCGGTTTGCGCCTTGAACTGAACAATTTTCCACGACAATCTGCTCTCGCCAGATTCAATCAGAGCTTCCATAGCAAGCATAGGCACAGCAGAAAACTGTCAGCCTTTCTTTACGCCATAACGCTTTTATTTACAAGTCCCGGTAAACCGCATTGCGTCCCTGGGGATGATTCTTGAATCGCCGGTGAACCCACAGGTATTGCTCTGGATATGGCGCAATGGCAGACTCGAACAAGGCATTCATGGCCGTTGCGGCCGCATTCAGGTCATCCTGCTCAAAAACATCGGTGGCCGGATGCACCACCACTTTCCAGCGGTTTTTCCCCAGGCGATAAGCAAAACAGGGCAAAACCGGCACCTTGAATCGCCTGGCAAGGCGCGCCGGCGCCGTCACGGTGGCCGCCGGAACGCCAAAAAACGGCGCATACACACACTGGTAGGAAAAGTTTTGATCCGGCGCCAAAAAAACAGGATGACCAGCGCGCAAGGAGGCCAGCACCTGCTTCATGTCCTTTTTGTCGATGGTCTTTTCCGCAAAACCGCGCCGACCCGCGTCCACGTGCTTTTGCAACACCTTGTTATTATGCTGACGCGCCAACACGTGCCCCACTGGCAGCCCCGCCTCGCGCAAACGCCGGTTAAGCGCCCGGCCGCCCAGCTCCATGGCGTGCAAATGACAGCTTAGCAGTAACGGCGCCTGGCCGTTCTGTAAAGCCTTTTGCAGGTGTTCGAAGCCTTCGATTTCCACGGCATCCAGCCAGCGGTCCGAAGGCCGCCACCAGCTCAGCAGCAATTCGCTCAGGCCCTCACCGGTGGAAATCAGGGTGGCTTTCAGGCAAGCCTGCCGCTGGGCCTCGCTCCAGTGCGGAAAACACAACTCAAGATTGCGACGCGCAATGGCCTTGCGCCGGTTGGGCAGCCACCAAAACAACCGCCCCAGCCCACGGCCGGCAGCCGTGACCCAAGCAACCGGCCAGCGCGCCACCGCCCTAGCCAGGGCCACGGCCATTTCAGTCATCATCGGCCATGTCCTGGTTTGCCGATACCCGTTTTGAGGCCTCATGGGGCTGATTTGATATCCCCTTATCCCCCGAATCATACTGCAAGGCCCGTAATTTGGCGTATTTCAGAAAAGCGTAGTGACTGTTGAGTGCGGCATTGATCCAGCCTGCGGTGCCATTGAAAACCTGACGACGAATCAGCAACTGGCGCAAAAAACTCCAGAGTGGATAGAGGCTCAGGTGCCAGAAATGTGCCCGCTGCCCGGCGGCCCACTTGTCTTCTGCCGCCAGCGAGCTGTAACGGTTGATTTTGTCCATCTTAACGGTGATGGAGGTTTCGCCGTAATGGCGGATGGGCGCATCCAGCGATGCCACAGTTCCACTCACCACGGGCGACTCGTGCACGCGATGGCCGCTCATGCGGGTGACGCGCCGGTCAAACAGGCGCAGGTAGCGGTTGCGATGCACCCACGGATGCGACCAGCGCCAGAACACCCACTCGATCCGTGGCAGGCGATAGCCCTGGACTTGTGGCGCTGTTTGCTTCCACTGCCGCACACAGGCGATGGCGGACTCATCCAGCCATTCGTCCGAATCCAGCAGCAACACCCAGTCGTGCCTGGCCAGCGCGATGGCATCATTTTTCTGTTGCGCATAACCCTTGAAGGCCTGTTGCGCAAAACGCGCACCGGCGGCCCGGGCGATCTCGGCCGTGGCATCGCTGCTGAAGGAGTCCAGCACCACCACCTCATCGGCAAACGCGACGCTCTCGAGGGTTCTGGCCAGGGTGGCGGCACTGTTGAAACTGGTGATAACCACCGACAGCTCAGGCATCTTGATTCACCTCTTGAGCTCCATTTTCCTGACTGTGTTCCGATCCATTCTGGCGACAAGTGATGGCCGTTGCCGCCAGCAGGCCGACGCCCACCCACCAAATACAAATGGCCCAGAAGGACGCGAACATGGAATAGGTGCTGACAAAAGGCAGGAACATGCTCATCAGGGCCAGCACAAAGGTTTCGTTGAGCGGGCCGATGCCACAGCGACGCAACCAGCCAAACAGCACCGCTGTGGCCAGGGAAAATGCCAGCAGCCCCAGCAGGCCGGTTTCAGCCAGAATTTCCAGCAGCCAATGGTGGGCGTGCATGGCGGTGCCGCCGTGCACTTGCCAGACATTGTCGGTGGGAGCAAAAGCCGGGTAGGCCTTGCGGAAGGCGTGGGCGCCAATGCCATTCACCGGGTGCTGACGAAACATCTGCCAACCGGCCTGCCAGATGGGCAAGCGGTCTGCCAGCGCGTAATCAATGGCCTGCTGCGAGCCTTGCATGGCGGTCAGTGTGCGTTCCACCCGCTGATGAAAAGCCGGCGAATACTGCCACAGCGCCAGCAGCACAACGCTGATCATCGCCGTGGAGAACAACAGGGATCGCCATCGCCTGATCGATGTGTGCCGCCACCACCAGGCCAGCAGGACAAAGGCGGCCATCAACCAGGCCGAACGGGTGCCTGTGAGCGCAATCACGCTCACGGCCGCCAAAAGAATCACCGCCCGCAGCCACACGGGCCAGGCGCGACTGGCGGCCAGCAGAAATGGCAGTAGAAAGGCCAGCACCGGCCCCAGTTTAATGTGCCCGGCGCCGAAAATGCCGCTCAGGCGCAGCGCATCGGTGCTGCGCCCCACAAGATCCACGCCGGTGAAATACTGCAACAGCGCATCGACAATCCAGCAGGCGGCCAGCAATCCAGTCCAGCGAATCAAGCGTTCAATGGCCGCTGGTGAGCGCAGGCTGGTGACCACGGCAATGCCGGCCAGCCAGAACCGCAACGACGCAACGGCCACCTGCCAGGTTTTGTGCGGCCAGTAAGAGTCCACGGCTGAAACCGATACCATGCCCAGGTAGGACAGAAAAACCAGGCCCAACACCCACACAGCCGGATTGGACCAGAACACACGTTGGCGTTTCATCGCCCGCCGCAATACGGTGCGCCAATACAGGGATTGTGCCAACTGCCACAAGCCCAGAAGAGACAGTAACAGGATCGGCAATTCCGCCAGGCGCGAAAAGGGCAATAATGCGATCACAGCAACCAGCAAGGCCACCACCGCCTTTTCCCGTGAACTCATGGACTGCGGTTGGGATTTTTCCTGATGACGGGAATCCCGCAGCCACCACCGGACAGCGCGCCGGGGCAGGCCTGCCAACCGTTTTATTCCCTGCGCCACAGGCCCGCTCATGTGGCGGATGCCTGCTGTTTGCTTGTAATTAAGTCAGCATACACGGTGCGGGTTTGGGCCAGCATGTTATCCAGCAAAAACGGGTGTTTGTCCGGCACCGGGGGCGGGTTGGCCAGAATGCGGTCCAGCGTATCTGCCAGTGCGCCGGTGTCCCGCACCGGCACCCGGCCAACAGGGTAAAGCGCCTGCAGGATTTCCCCCACGCCGCCGTGATCATAACCCACCACCGGTGTGCCCACTGCCAGTGCCTCGGCCACCGTGCGACCAAAAGACTCGGGCTTTTGCGACACATTCACCACGGCATCTACCAGCGCATACACATCGGCCATATTGTCCTGTGTGCCCACCCACACCACTTTATCCGCCACGCCGTGCTCGGAAAAATGGTGAAACAAGCGGGCGCTGTCCAAGTCATCATCAGGCGTGGCCGTGAGCACAAGCCGCACCGGCAAGGCGCTGTTCTGCAGCCAATGGGTGAGATCGCGGGCACCCTTCAAGCGGCTCAAACGACCCGGCAACAACACGCTTTTGGTCCCCACCAGCTGATGATGAGCGCGATACCACCTGTCCAATACCCGAAAATCCGGCTGGTGACCGTAAGGGAATTCTTGCGGGTCAATGCCACGGTAAATAACAACGGGTTGTGCCTTCAACCAGCCCGCGTAATGCGCCCGCACGTAGTCGGCAGCGGTTTTGGACACGGCAATCACGCGATCGCCCCGCGCCATGATGCTGCTGTAGCGTTTGACCGAATACAGGCCGTGGATGGTGGTGACAAAAGCCGGTCGGGCCGGATCCATGCCCTTGAGCGCCGACCACGCCAGCCAGGCCGGCAGGCGGGAGCGGGCATGCACGATGTCCGGTTGCAGCCGGGCAATAAGGCGCTTCAGGCGTTGTCGGTTGCGCCAGGCTGCCAGCGGGTTTTTCTGCCCCACCGGCAGCTGGATGTGCTCCACGCCGGCGGCCACCAGGCGATCTGTCAGGCGCCCACCGGCGGAGGCCACCACCGAACGGTAGCCGTGGCGAACCAGATCCCGGGCCACTTCCAGTGTGCCGCGTTCCACCCCGCCACAGTGCATGGCCGGAACAAGTTGCAAAACGCAGGGACGCCGGTCATTCGACCCGGAGGTGTTCACCGCAGCATCAGTCCCCGGCCAGCACGTAGCGTGTGCTGCAATAGGGGCACAGGGCTTCGGTGACGTAGCCGTGCGGCAGTTTTTCGTGCACTTCTCCCAGCGGCAGCCACACGCGCGGGTGCATGAACAGGATGACCTGCGGATCGTTGCCAGGGCAAGAAAGAGGCAATTGGTCGCGTGTGACGGTCACAACGCGCTCATCGGGCAAGGCAATGGCATTCATGGCAAATCCTGTGGCGTGGATAAGGGTTGGTTAAAGGTGTATTATACCGGCTAATCCGGCCGCGAGTCAGCCCAGCGCGTGAAAAGCCCTTCCCTGCACATCAGCGTCTTCAGCGATGGCCGCCCTGGCCACGAAATTCAAAGCACCAGCCTGGCCCGCAGCCTGCTTTTCCTGGCTGAAAAAGCCTGTGTAACCAAGGACAGCTCATCCCTGACTGTGTCCCGCTTTGCCATTCGGCAACCGTGGCTGAGTTTCGCCCCCCGGGTGCTGCCGCGCTTTGGCCGGCACATCCTGTGGCAAGGTGCCGCACCAGCACCTGACGCACCGGCAGACCTCATCATCACGTGCGGGCGGCGCGCCGCGGCGGTGGGCAAATGGTACCGGCGTCAACACACAGCACACAACCACCGGCCACTGCATGCGCACATTCTTGACCCGGGCGATTCGCCCACGCGTTATGACTTTCTGCTGCTGCCCGAACATGACCTGAAGCCAAAACACCGCCAACACCCGAACATTATTCCCTTTACCGGCAGCCTGCATCCGGTGAACACAGACTGGCTGGAGGAAAAAGCCCAGCGTTGGCGCAGCACATTCGAACCACTGAAAAAAGCACCAAGGCCGCTGGTGGGCGTGCTGATTGGCCACCCGGGCATGGCCTTTTTCGATCAGCTCGAAAAACACAAAAACGCGATCCTCTATTGGCAACCCGATGCCCGCGTAGGGGTTTTTCCCATCGTTTTTATCCAGCCATAGCACCGGCGCATCGGCAAAAACCTGACGGATTTTCTCTTTGGCCG
>WGBZ01000083.1 GCA_015494035.1 Lysobacterales bacterium
CACCGACATCAGCATCGTGCTGGATGCCGGCAACTGGCAGACCCTGCTGTTTGTGGACAATGTCTTTGACAAATACGCGGTGACTGGCGTGCGTGACCCGCGCGGCCCCAATGGTCAGGGCGGCTTGAACTTTATCGTCAAGCCGCGCACCATGGGCGTGGGCTTCCGCTACGAATTCTAGCCCCGTATTCGCCCAATAGATTCAAGCGGGCTTTCGGGCCCGCTTTTTTGTGCCACAATATCGCCATGAATACACGCAAGCAACAGCCAAAAAAACCTCTTGACCCACTACAAAAGCGAGACCCGTGGCACTGGTACCGAGTGGCCCAGGGCCTGACCATGAGAAACCAGCTGCGCGCCGCCGCCGACGCGGTCAACAAAGCCCTGGCGCTCAGCCCGTCCACGGGTGATTTTCATGCGCTGATGGCCCGCCTCATGATACAGACCGGACAGCGCATTGAAGCCATGCGTGCGGTGCAAAACGGCCTGCGCCACGGCTGCCAGCACAGTCATGGCTGGCAGGACCTGGCGGTGTGTGCCAACCTGCTGCACCGGCACCACGATGCCGCAAAGGCTTTCACCCATGCCTTGAGAAAAACCCCCAATGACGTGACGTTGTTATGCAACGCCGCCAGCAACGCCCGCCACCTGGGTCGGCTGGAACAGGCACGTCAGTGGCTGCAAAAGGCCGTCAAATTGCAGCCGGACAATGCCCGCGCGTGGTGGATGCTGGCTCCACTGAGCCCAGACAAGGCAGCGCTGGTGAAGCCGCTGGAAACTCTGTGGCAGCGCGTGCCGGATGCCGCCTCCCGGGTTTACCTCGGATTTGCCCTTAGCCATGTCCACGAGGCTATGCAGGACACAGCCAAGGCCTGGCACTGGGCAGAAACCGCCAACCGCCTCCAGCGCCGGCAACAAAAACATGATCAGGCGCAGTGGCTGGCGCGTCGGCAGGCCCACTGGTCGGCGCAAAAGTCACTCTGGCAAAACCCACAGCGCCACAAGCGGTGAAACACATGATAACGCCCCCAGGCCACTTTTTATTCTCGGCCTGCCACGGGCCGGCAGCAGTTTGCTGGAATCACTTCTGGCCGGGCACAGCCGCATTCATTCCCTGGGCGAATTGCCGGAATTTCCTCTGGCGCTGGGCCGTTACCTGCGCTCCCAAGCCACTGCCGCCGGCCTGTCGCGCCTGGGAGAGGACTACCTGACCCAGGTCCAGGCCATTCACGATCCGCAAACACCCTGGTTTATCGACAAGCTACCGGATAACTCGCAACACCTGGGTTACCTGCTCCAGGCATTGCCACAGGCACAAGTCCTGTGGATAGACAAACACCCCATGGATGCGGCCTGGGGTTTGTACAAACACCTGTTTGGGCCAGGCCACAAGGGCTGGTGCTATCACTTGCCGTGGCTGGGTGAGGCCATAGCCACACACCACCAGCAGTGCGAGTACTGGTATCAGCAGGCACCTGGGCAGGTAATGCGGATCGAGTACGAAACGCTGGTTCGTCAACCCGAACAGACCCTGGAGCAGATCCAGCAGTTTTTGCAACTGGGGACAGAAACTGAAAACCTGCTGGCCCAGCAAGGGCAAGCCATTACGGCCACGGCCAGCGCCAGCCAGGTGCGAGAAAAAATCAGCACCCGGGCCATCGGCCGCTGGAAAAATTACGCTGCCGAACTGGAGCCTGCGCGTCTTGCCATGCACGCGCATGGGCTGGATTTATGCTAAGGAAGCTCTGATTGAATCGTGACACGGCATCTTGCGGCGCGAACTCGGTTCGCATGCCTGAAATGTCCGATAACGACGTTGAAGCCCTGACCAATAACCCTGCAATTGGCTGCGAATGGCTGCGAACTTCGCCTTGTTCTCGCACATTTCTGGCATAATCTGCTTCGTCCAGATTCAATCAGCGTTTCCTGGACTACGCCACCGTTTTTCCAGCACTTTTTGATGATTATTAACCCGGCACAGAGCCACCACACAAACACGGAACACCATGAGCGACCCGCAACAGCAGACTGAAACCCGCAAACGGCGCACCTTTGCCATTATTTCCCACCCCGATGCGGGCAAAACCACCATCACGGAAAAAATCCTGCTGTTTGGTGGCGCCATTCAGG
>WGBZ01000084.1 GCA_015494035.1 Lysobacterales bacterium
GGCTGGCCTTGCAGCGCGTTCATGCAGGCCTGACGGTTTTGCTGCCGCAGTTGCTGCAGGTCAGCCGGGGTGTTTTCGCGCAAGGCGGCCTGAGTTTTGACAAACAGCTCCCGCATCAGGCTGTCCTTGAAGTCGTTCCACAGTTTGGGATCGGTGCCGGCGATGTCGGCAATGGTCAGCAGGTAGAGCGCGCGCAGGCGGTCTTCGGTTTCCACCACATTGGCAAAGCGGGCAATGACCTGCGGGTCGCTGAGGTCTTTTTTTTGCGCGGTGACGCTGAAAGCCAGATGCTGCCGAACCAGCCATTCCAGCAACTCGGCGTCTTCTGGCGGTAGGTCATGCTGGCGGGCAAATTCCCGCGCATCGGCCGCGCCCAGCACGGCATGGGAGCCATCGCGCCCCTTGGCAATGTCGTGGAACAGGCCGGCCAGGTAAAGCACATAGGGATTCTCGATGGCCTGCATTTGTTGCTCGGCAAAGTCCAGGCCGGTTTTACCCAGCCGTAACAGGCGCAGGTTGCGCACCACAAACAGGTTGTGCTGGTCGACGGTATAGACGTGAAACAGGTCATACTGCATGCGGCCAATAATTTTTTTCCAGGGCGGCAGGTATCGGCCCAGAATGCCCAGGCGGTTCATGCGCAGCAGTTGTTCGGTCACCCGGTTGGGGTTTTTGAGGAAGCGCAGGAATTGCTGTTGAACCTGGCGGTTGTCACGAAAGGCGGGGCTGCCGACGGTGTCTATATGACGACGCATGGCCCGCACGGTGCTGGCGCGTATGCCCTGGATGTCGGGGTGGTTCTGCAGGTGTTCAAAAAGCGCAAACCAGCTTTCGGGCTTGCGCCGGAAAACCCGCGGGTCCACCGCTTCGATAAAGTCGTTGACGATGCGGAAGTCATCATCCAGACGAGTGGTTTTGTGCCGGTGCCTGGCCTTGAGAATGCTTTCGTCAAACAGCTGCAGCAGGCGATGGTTGAGCCGTTCCAGTCGCATGGCCCAGCGGTAATATTCCTGCATGAACTGCTCCACCGCCCGGTTGCGTTTACCCGCGTCTTTGTAACCGAAACGGGCGGCCAGTTTGGGCTGGTAGTCAAACAGCAGGCGGTCTTCCTTGCGGCCGGCCAGTTGATGCAGAGCAAAACGCAGTTTCCATAACCAGCGCTGGCCTTTCTGCAAGGTCAGGTACTCGTGTTCTTCCAGAAAGCCGGCATCCACCAGTCCGTGCAGCGATTGGGTGTTGAAATGGCGATGCGCCACCCAGCCCACCATCTGGATGTCGCGCAGGCCGCCGGGGCCTTCCTTTATGTTGGGTTCCAGGTTATAGGCGGTGCCGCCGTGGCGTTGATGGCGTTGTTTCTGCTCGGCCAGCTTGGCGGCAAAAAAGTCCTCCCCCGGCCAGATGCGCTCGGGGCGGGTGAGATCCCGCATGCGCTGGTACAGGTTTTTTTGCCCGGAGATAAACCGCGCCTCCATGAGGTTGGTGGTCACGGTCACATCGGCTTTGGCCTGACGCAGGCATTCCCTGGCTGTGCGCACGGCGTGGCCCACTTCCAGGCCAGTATCCCACAGGGCCTGGATAAAACGGGCAATGGCGTCGTGATGGGTGTTGTCTTCACCTTCGGTGAGAAGCAAAAGGTCCACATCCGAGCGCGGCTGCAGTTCTCCCCGGCCAAAACCGCCGACGGCCACCAGTGCCATTTGCGCACGGGCTGGTGGAGGCAGGAAATGCTGCCACAGGTGCAGCACCAGGCGCTCAACCAGCCAGGCGCGGGTGTGCACCAGGCGGGTGATTTCGGCCTGCTGGTCAAAGTCTCTGGCCAGGCGGGCGTCGGCTTGTTGCAATAATTTCCGACAAAGGGCGATGGGTGACGAATCAGAGTCATCCTCCGGCAGCTCCAGCACGTTGAGATAACGGTCGGCTTTGGGTGGAGGAATCAGCAGGGCCATAAGCGCTAGAGCGAGTCGCCCTCGGCCAGGGTCAGCACTTCAAAGCCATCGTCAGTCACCGCCAGGGTATGTTCCCACTGGGCAGACAGGCTGCGATCCTTGGTGACCACTGTCCAGCCATCAGGCAGCAGTTTGGAATACCGTTTGCCGGCATTAACCATGGGCTCAATGGTGAAGGTCATGCCTTTTTCCAGCGCAATGCCGGTGCCCGGCGTGCCATAGTGCAGCACTTGCGGGTCTTCATGGAAGGTCTGGCCAATGCCGTGGCCACAGTATTCGCGCACGATGGAAAAGCGGTTTTTCTCCACGTACTGCTGAATGGCGTGGCCAATGTCGCCCAGGCGCACGCCGGGTTTGACCATTTCGATGCCCAGTTTCATGGCCTCATAGGTGACATCAATCAGCCGTTGGGCGCGGATGGACGGCTTGCCGACGGTGAACATGCGGCTGGTGTCGCCGTGCCATCCGTCCTTGATGACGGTCACATCAATATTGATAATGTCGCCATCCTTGAGTTTTTTATTGCCGGGAATACCGTGGCAGATCACGTGGTTGACCGAGGTGCAAATGGACTTGGGAAAGCCCCGATAATTGAGTGGCGCCGGGATGGCTTGCTGGTGGTTGATGATGTAATCGTGACAGATCTCATCCAGTTCGCCGGTGGTGATGCCGGCTTTCACGTGGGGTGCTATCATTTTCAGCACGTCGGCGGCCAGTTGACCGGCGATGCGCATTTTTTCGATTTGTTCCGGGGTTTTGATAATAATGCTCACGGCCCTTCCATTTTCTGCGGATAAAGCGGCATTATACCGCCACCAACAGCCTTTCGGTTACCGGGTGAAGGTTGGCGCAAAAAAGCGCCAAGACGTGGCGCTGTGTGAATCATCCTGACCCTTGTGGCTGGGAGACGGCGATTTACTGTTTGTCAGACAGGTGCATCAGGGGCAATGGCTGGGCGGCGTTGCTGTCAATGAAATAGACTTTGCTGGCCGGGTCCTTGGAGATGGATTTCAACGCTTCCAGGCTCATCAGTTTGACGTAGTTGGGGTTGGAACCAATGGCCTGGTTGATTTTCTGGATTTCGTAGGCCTGGGCATCGGCCAGAATGCGGCGCTGTTTGGCTTCTTCTTCGGCGGCCTTACGCTCGGCCTCGGCGGAGGCAATTTTCTGTTGCTGCTCGGTGCGGAAACGTTCCAGCTCGGCTTTTTGTTTTTCCACTTCCTGCTCGCGTTCTTTCTTGGCTTCAATGGCTTTGGTGATAAAAGGCGGCAGGGAAATGTTGCGCAGTAACACCGCGCTTACGTCCACGCCTTTGGGGTCCAGGTATTCGCGCAGGCCGGTGAGCAGGGAGTCCTGCAGTTTGGCCTGGGTTTCTTCCTGAAAAAAGTCTTCGGCCCGCTTCACGCTTTTGCCCTGTTCGCGCAGCAGCGAGCGGAGTTTCGGCACCAGATGCACATTCAGCACCTGTTCACGCGTGCCGGTGGTGCGCAGGATGCGCGGGGTGTCCTCTGGTCGCAGGCGATACTGGACACTCACGTCAATGGAGGTCTGTAGCTGGTCCTGTGACGGCACTTTGGCGGTTTCGAAATGCGATTTCTCGCGGGTGTCATAAACGGTCCACTGGTACAGCGGGTTAACGGGGATGTGCAGGCCTTCCTTGTAGGGTTTGTCCACCACCTTGCCAAACAGGGTGGCCACCGCCACGTGGCCGGCGGGCACGGATTTCCACAAGCGGGTGCCAAAAACCAGCAGCAGAATCACCAGCACAATAGCAATAATGCCGGCAAACGAGCTCTTTTTCATGGGGCGTAATTCAGACATAGTTTTCCTTCCTTTAACAGCACACACTATCCTAGCAGATGGTGGAGAAAATCGCGTGTGTCGTTGGTCATGGTTCGGGATAACACAGGCGCGTTCCTGACCCGTTCAAGCGCCGGGGGCAAGGGCACTGGCCGAGACAGCACCGATTCCACGGTTTGCATGAACTTGGCCGGATGTGCAGTGCCCAGAAACAGCCCGTGTTCGTCCTCGGCAAGGGTGTTTTTGAGTCCGCAATACGCCACCGCACCGTGGGGCTCGCTGACATAGCCCAGTGTGTCCAGTTCGCGCATGGCCGTTCGGGTTTCGGTGTCGCTCAAGGCACAGCCATGAACCACGGCTTTAACCGCATTCAGGTTATTGCCAAACAGGGCCATGATGCGCGGCCAGTTGTTGGGTTCGGCCACGTCCATGGCATTGGAGTCGGTGGCCACGGTGGGGCGGGGTTGCCAGAGGTGGTTAAGCAGATACCGTGGCACGGTGTCATTGACGTTGGTGGCGGCCACAAAGCGCTTGATGGGTGCTCCCAGTGTGCGGGCCATGAGCCCGGCGGTCAAATTGCCAAAATTGCCGCTGGGCACCGACACCACCAGATTGCCTGCCCGGTGCCTGGCGGCGGCTTCAAAATAATACGTCACCTGGGCCAGCAATCGGGCAATATTGATGGAGTTGGCCGAGGTCAGGTTCAATTGCTGGCGAATGCCCTCATGCGCGAAAGCCGATTTCACCAGACGCTGGCAGTCATCAAAATCCCCTTCAATGGCGATGGTTTCAATGTTGTCCCCCAGTGAGCAGAACAGTTTTTCCTGCAGCGGTGAAATTTTTCCTTTTGGGTAGAGGATTTTTACCCGGATGCCGGGCAGGCGGTAAAAGGCATGGGCCACGGCGGCGCCGGTGTCACCGGAGGTGGCTGTGAGGATGGTGACTTCGTCTTTGTCATTGAACGCTGCCAGGCATTGCGCCATAAAGCGCGCACCGAAATCCTTGAAAGCCAGGGTCGGGCCGTGAAACAGCTCCAGGGTGCTGATGTTTTCCGTGACCGGCTCAACTGCCAGGGGAAAATCGAAGGCGCGTTCCACCATGTCGGTGAGGTCGTCCAGCGACAACTCGTCGCCAATCAGGTGCTTGAGGATGCGCGCGCTGCGTGGCACAAAAGGCAGGTCCAGCAACGCCGGGATGTTTTCCATCCGGCCCAGACGCGCAGGAAAGAACAGCCCACGGTCACGCCCCAGCCCCTGGATCACGGCCTGGCGGAAATCAATGGTTTCTTCGGGGTGTTTCAGGTTGTGCAGTTTCACAGCAGTCGGGCTCCGGTCTGATCCAGTTGGCAAATGTGGCTGAAAGCGTCTTTGTCCTCATCGGGGGACGCGCAATAGGTGGCCAGTGCCAGCTGCTGCAGCTCTCTGGCAGTGGTCATGTTCTCGCACAGCGCAAACACCGTGGGGCCGGAGCCGGAAATGCCCACCGCCAGCGCGCCGGCTTCCCTGGCCTGGTGGGCAAAGTCTTCGTATCCGGGCAGCAGGGACAGGCGATGCGGTTCAGCCACCACATCACGGACAAAAGTCGCCGCCTGGGCCGCCTCACCCGTGTGCAGGAGGTGAATGAAATTGGCCAGGTTACGCGCGTAGGCAATGGCCGTGTTAACGGGCATTTTTCTAGGCACCGCCTGCCGGGCAGCGCGGGTGCTGACGGCCGTACCGGGAAAGCTCACCACCAGCAACCAGTCGTCGGGAAATGGCAGTGTGCGGGCGGGTTCTGTCTGTAACCCGGTCATGAGCTGCAAGCCACCCAGCAGACTGGGAGCCACGTTATCAAAATGGGGCGAGCCGGAAACGTTGCCTTCCAGTTCCTGTCTCTTATA
>WGBZ01000085.1 GCA_015494035.1 Lysobacterales bacterium
CATTATTCCCACAATAGCCAGGAGAAAACCATGAAAACTCAACAAACACTGAACAGCGCAGTTAAGGTGCGCGTTAATTCAGCGATCAAGGAAAAAGCGATCCGGCGGCTCGGTGAGATGGGGGTGGGGGTGTCGCTGTCTGATCTGGTGCGGATTCTGCTGTATGACCTGGCCAACGGCCAGGAACTGCCTGTCTCCATCCGCAGACCGAACCGTGAAACCATGAAAGCCATTGAAAATGATCTTGCTGGCAAGTCAACCCGCTTCGATAACGTCGAGGACCTGTTTGAGGATTTGGGGATTTGACCATTGTCTACCGCGAATCTCAGTTCAAAAAAGACCTAAAGAAAGCTAAAAAGCGCGGCAAAGACATGGGGAAAATCAAAGCCGTTATCAGATTACTGATCAACGGCGAGCAACTGCCTTCTCACCTGAAAGATCACCCGCTGAAGGGTGGTCGTGGCAGCCGTGACCTACATATAGAGCCAGATTGGGTGCTGATTTATCGCTTCGATAAAGCGGGAAATCTTCACCTGATCCGCACCGGCTCCCATTCTGACCTTTTCGGATAGTCAGCGGAAAAGTCTCTGCCTGAATGATAATCGGGCAATACCGCAGGTTCACCGCCAACGGTTCGTGACCAAAGGATTATCAGGGTTTAGTCAGTAACCCGATCAGCGCCCCGCCGACGGCTGGGGAAGCTTTGATTGAATCTGGCGCGAGTAGATTGTCGTGAAAAATTGTTCAGTTCAAGGCGCAAACCGCACGTAATAGCAAGGCTATTGCGAAGGTTTGCAACACAGAAATGGACGATTTTGCGCCACAAGATGCCGTGTCACGATTCAATCAGAGCTTCCTTAGAGCTTCCCTGGGTAAATTCAACCAGCCAGCGTTCGATGGCCAGCCACGGTTGCGCCAGGGCGTTATCCTGACCGCGACTCTGGCCCTTGATCACCCGGTCCAACTGTGCCAGTTTGGCGTGCATTGTTAGTAAGCGGCTTTCATCCAGGCGCGCCAGTGCCTGATTGATCAGGCCCTGACGCTGGGGCCAGATACCCAGTTTGCGGTAATCAGCAGGCCGGGGCCGGCGCACCGCCGACAATTTCAGCAGGGTGCGACTTTCCCGCTCCAGCGCCCAATGCACCACCACCGGTGAAAGGTCGTTGGCTCGCAGCCCGCGTAATACCCGCAAGGCACGATACAGGTTGCCACCGAGCAGCGCATCGGTGAGCCGAAACACGTCAAAACGGGCGTTGTCGGCCACCAGCGAGGCCACATCCCGGGCCGTGACCTGTTGCTCGCCAAATCGCATTTTCAGTTTTTCGATTTCCTGTGCCGCAGCCAGCAAATTGCCTTCCATGCGCGCGGCCAGCTGAATCAGGGCATCATCAGCCACGCGCAAGCCCACCTGGGCACAGCGCTGACGAATCCAGCCGGGCATTTCTTCCGGCCTGGGCGCATACACCCGCACAAAATGCCCTGCCGCGACAAATGCCTTGACCCATTTGGTTTTGTCACTGGCGCCTTGCCACTGGTGCGCCATCACCAGCAGCATCACGTCCTGGGGCGGATTGGCGATAAATTCGCTCAGGGCCTTGGCGCCCTTGGCGCCGGCCTTGCCATCGGGCAGGTGCACTTCGATCAGGCGTTTTTCGGCAAACAGGGACAAGGTGCCGGCACTGGCAAACAAGCGGTTCCAGTCGAAACGGCCATCCACGTGCAACACTTCCCGCTCGCTGTAGCCCTGGGCTTTGGCCTGTTGGCGGATGGCATCGGCGCATTCTTGCAGCTGCAATGGTTCGTCACCGGCCAGCAGGTAGGCGTTGGCCAGCTGCTCTGGCCCTTGCGCGAGGAGTTGTCGAACAGAGAGCTTGGCCATTTTCAGGAACTGCCTGCATCTGGGTTCGGTGACGGCCCTGCCGGTGACTTTTCAGGCTTAGTCCCGGCGTGATTTTTCAATCGCACACGGAACTGGGCTTCCATGCGGCGAATGGCCTGCCAGGCCATGTCTTCCAGCAATTTTTCACGCAGCAGGTCTTCTTCCTGCCGCGCAGCAGTAATCTGGGTGATATCAAAAGCGTAGTCGCGTTCCAGGTGCAGGTGCTGCTCCGGGATGATGGTTTCACCGCTACGGCTGTCCAGCACCTGGAACTTCAGGTCGTATTCCAGCCGGAATTCCTGCACCCGATTGTTGGCGCCCACCGATTGCACCACGCGGCGGATGCGATTCTCGGTGACTTGCAGCACGGCATTGGCTTGACGGGTATTTTCCTGTACGGCAATGCCATTGGCCAGCAAGGTGGAAATCAACACCGGTTTGAGGTCATTCTCGCCAGCTATTTCAACGGCCATGCGGCGATAGTCTGGTGGAATGCTGACGGTCTGGCGCAGGTGATAGCCACAGCCACTTAACAGCAGAGTCAGCGTCAGAAGCCAGCCACTGGCACGCATCAGTTGGTCACCACATTGACCAGACGACCCGGCACCACAATGACCTTACGCACGGTTTTCCCGTCAATAAATCGCTGCACGTTTTCCAACTGCATCACCTCCGATTCAATCGTTTCCCGGTCGGCTTCAGCCGGCATCGACACCTTGCCACGCACCTTGCCGTTGACCTGCACCACCAGCTGTATGGTGTCCTGTTTCAAGGCAGACGGATCGTATTGCGGCCAGGCCTGATCCATGACCAGCCCGTCGCCGCCGAGGGTCTCAAACAGGCTTTGGGTGATATGAGGAGCGATAGGCGACAGCATCAACACCAGTGACCGCCACCCTTCATCGGCCACGGCCAGCCCGCTGGGGCTGTCGTCGCTGAATTTGTTAAGCACGTTGGTCAGTTCCATGGCCGCGGCAATGGCGGTATTGAATGTCTTGCGCTGGCCAATGTCCTCGCTCATCTTGCGAATGGTTTCGTGTACCTTGCGGCGCAGGGCTTTCTGTTCGTCGTTAAGTGTGTCTGCGTTCACGGTCAATTCTTTTCCACCGGTTTTTGCCGCATGTTCATGCACCGCTTTCCACAAGCGATTCAGGTACCGGTGCGCGCCTTCCACGCCCGCGTCCGACCATTCCAGCGATTGTTCCGGTGGCGCGGCAAACATGGAAAACAGCCGCACGGTGTCGGCGCCAAAGCGGTCAATCAGCGCCTGAGGGTCCACCGTATTGCCTTTGGACTTGGACATCTTGGCGCCGTCCTTGAGCACCATGCCCTGGGTCAACAGATTGGTGAAGGGTTCATCGCTGCTGACCAACCCCTCGTCACGCATGAGTTTGTGATAGAAACGCGCGTAAAGCAGGTGCAGGATGGCGTGTTCGATGCCGCCAATGTACTGGTCCACCGGCAGCCACTGATCGGCCCGCTCATCCAGCATGACCTGGTCGTTATCAGGACAGGTGTAGCGGGCGTAATACCAGGACGACTCCATAAATGTGTCAAAGGTATCAGTTTCGCGTGTGGCGCCCTGGCCGCATTGCGGGCAGGTGGTTTGATAAAATGCCGGCATTTTTTTCAGTGGCGAGCCACCGGATTCGTCAAACTGCACATCTTCGGGCAAAACCACCGGCAACTGGTCTTCAGGCACCGGCACAGCCCCACAGTCATCACAGTAAATGACCGGGATCGGACAGCCCCAGTAGCGCTGGCGGGAAACGCCCCAGTCGCGCAGGCGATAGTTGGTCTGCACCCGGCCGGTGCCCTGGCTTTCGAAATGTCGCGCCATGGCTTCGAAGGCCGCTTGCGAGGTCATACCGGAAAAGTCGCCGGAATCCACCAGCACACCTTTATCGGTAAACGCGCCTTTTTCCAGGTCAACATCGCCACCATCAAGCGGGGCGATTACCTGTTTGATCGGTAGCTTGTATTTTTTCGCAAATTCCCAGTCGCGCTGGTCGTGGCCAGGTACCGCCATCACCGCGCCGGTGCCGTAACCGGCCAGCACAAAATTGGCAATCCACACCGGCACCTTTTCGCCGGTGAGCGGGTGAATGGCATTAAAACCGCTGTACTGGCCCTTTTTCTCCATGGTGGCCATGGCCGCCTCGTTAACCTGAGCCTTGGTGCATTCCTCGATAAACGGTTGCAGGTCGGGGTTCCGTTGTAGTGCCTGTTGTGCCAACGGGTGTTCCGGGGCCACCGCCAGGTAGGAAACACCATACAGCGTGTCAGGCCGCGTGGTGTACACCGTCAGCGGCTGATCGAAATCTTCCACCGCAAAATCCAGTTCCAGGCCACGTGACTTGCCTATCCAGTTGCGCTGCATGGTCTTGACCGATTCCGGCCAGCCATCCAGGCTGTCCAGCCCTTCCAGCAATTCATCGGCATAGGCGGTGATTTTCATGAACCACTGGGGAATCACCTTGCGTTCCACCAGCGCACCGGAACGCCAGCCCCGCCCGTCAATGACCTGCTCGTTGGCCAGCACGGTCTGGTCCACCGGGTCCCAGTTGACCATGGCGTCCTTGCGGTACACCAGCCCTTTTTTCATCAGGCGGGTAAACAGCCATTGCTCCCAGCGGTAATAGTCCGGATCGCAGGTGGCCAGTTCCCGGTCCCAGTCAAAGGCAAAGCCCAGGCGTTTGAATTGCTGGCTCATGTAAGCCATGTTTTCGCGCGTCCAGGCCGCCGGAGCGGTTTTGTGCTTGATGGCAGCGTTTTCTGCCGGCAAGCCGAAGGCGTCGTATCCGATGGGTTGCAGCACGTTTTTGCCCAGCATGCGTTGGTGACGCGAAATCACATCGCCAATGGTGTAATTGCGCACGTGCCCCATGTGCAGCTTGCCGCTGGGGTAGGGAAACATGCTCAGGCAGTAGTACCGGGGCCTGGGGTCGTCATCGCGGGCATGAAAGGCATTTTCATTTTCCCAGCGGGCCTGGGTGTTTTTTTCAATCGCCGCCGGGGTGTAATCCGGATTGTGTCTTGTGCTCATGGTGATGGTTTTTTATTGTCTTGGTTGCTTAGAGGGAAGCTCTGATTAAATCGTGACACGGCATCTTGCGGCGTAAAATCGCCCATTTCTGCGTTGCAAACCTTCACAATAGCTTGCTATTGCGTACGGCTTGCGCCTTGAACTGAACAATTTTACACTACAATCTGCTCGCGCCAGATTCAATCAGAGCCTCCCTAAATCGGCACTCAGCAGGAAAACACAGGGGTAACATGACATGGACTTTAATTCGTTTTTGAAACTGATGGCGCACAAGAAGGCGTCGGACCTGTTCATCACCACCAACCTGCCGCCCAGCATCAAGATACACGGGCGCGTGGTGCCAATTACGCAAACCCCGTTGTCGGCCAGCCAGGCGCGAGATCTGGTCATGGGCATCATGACGCCTTCGCAAAAAGAACAGTTTGAGCGCACCCACGAGTGCAACTTCGCCATTGGCGTGTCATCCATCGGCCGTTTCCGTGTCAGCGCTTTTTATCAGCGCAGCACCGTGGGCATGGTGATCCGTCGGGTGGAAACCAAAATTCCGACTTTCGAAAGCCTTAATTTGCCGCCGGTGCTGAAAGACCTGTCACTGACCAAGCGTGGCATCATTATTTTTGTGGGTGGCACCGGCACCGGTAAATCCACCTCGCTGGCGGCCCTGATTGGTTACCGGAATGTCAACTCCACCGGCCACATCATTACCATTGAAGACCCGATAGAATACGTGCACGAGCACCAGGGTTGTGTTATCACCCAGCGAGAAGTGGGCATCGACACCGAGTCCTACGAGGTGGCCCTGCGTAACACCCTGCGACAGGCGCCGGATGTGATCATGATCGGCGAGGTGCGCACGCGCGAGACCATGGAACACGCCATCACCTTTGCTGAAACCGGCCACCTGTGTCTGTGCACGCTGCACGCCAACAACGCTAACCAGGCGCTGGACCGCATTCTGCATTTCTTCCCCGAAGACCGGCGCGACCAGCTGCTGATGGACCTGTCGCTGAACATGAAAGCCATGGTGGCCCAACAGCTGATTCCCACGCCCGATGGCAAGGGCCGGCGCGTGGCGGTGGAAATTCTGATTAACACCCCGCTGGCGCAACAAATGATACGCAAAGGCGAAATTCACAAGCTCAAGGACTTGATCAAGAAATCCACCAACCTGGGCATGCAGTCCTTTGACCAGGCGCTGTTTGAACTTTATCAAGCCGGAGAGATCACATACGAGGACGCCCTGCGGCACGCCGATTCGGCCAATGAAGTGCGTCTGGCCATCAAGCTCAGCCAGGGCGGAGACGCCAATACCCTGTCTGCCGGTATGGACGGTATTGAATTGATCGACGATTCACAATAAAATAAAAAAATCCCCCCATACATAAAACTGCACAGGTGCATGACTAGCCTTGTGTCAGGCAACTTTCGTTGTAATATTTTTCGTTTCCCCGGATCTTTATAATAATTCGGTCACAAAACAATTAACCAGTGGGGTAAAAACCATGCCAAGAACCAAAAGCAAAATCAGTGAAGAACCCAGGGA
>WGBZ01000086.1 GCA_015494035.1 Lysobacterales bacterium
CCTGTTTGGCGACCATCCGATGAGGAAAATTCCCATCCGGTGAGAAACCCCGTCTCGGCGGTATCACCGGGCAAGAAAAAAGCCGCCTGAGCGACTTTTCTCAAAACTGCCGGCACAGGGCTGGCACTGCGCAGGAGGGCATCCCGATGCTATTTAGGGGAGCTCTGATCGAATCGTGAACTCGCTTCTCACACCTGAAATGTCCAGATTCAATCAGCGCTTCCCTAGCCCTTCGCGCCTTTTCCAGCCAGGCCTTTTTCCTGCAGGCTGCGTTGAATCAGGTAATCGCTGGCCTGAATCACGGCCTTGTGTGAACCCAGACCACGGGGGTTGGGCTTGTACTTGCCGTCGATCACCAGCGTGGGCGTGGAAGTCACGTTCATGGCCGCACGCATGCGCTCGGCCTGTCCCAGCTTGCTTTCCACGGCAAAGGACTTGGCGGTGGACAGAAACTCATCCTTGTTGACACCAAACTTGTCGTGATACCACTGGGCAATGTCTTCAATGGTACGCATGCGCTTTCTTTCCTTGTGAATGGCATCAAACATGGCCTGGTGGGTTTTCTCGGTCAGGCCCATCATCTCAGCCGTGTGGTAGGCGCGGGCATACGGTTCCCAGGTGGGATGGAAAACCACCGGCACACGCACCAGCTTGACGTTCTTGGGGAATTTGTCATGCCAGGGTCGCATGTAGGGCTGGAAGTTATTGCAATGGGGGCAGGTGTAACCAAAAAATTCATACACCACCACGTGTTCCTTGTCGCCGGTGTCGTAAGGACGGGACAGCTTGTCGTAATGGATGCCTTCTTCATAGGGCACGGCCTGCTGCATGACCTTGTCGGCGGCCGGGGCGGCCTGTTCTGTCAGTTGGGCTGTTTTCTCCACAACAGTGTCTTTTATGGTGTCTTTGGTTTTTTCTTTCACTTCACTGGCCAGTTGGCTGGTTTCTTTGGCCACGGTGGCAGTCTCTGCGCCTTGTTCGCTACTCTGGCAGGCATTGAGGAAGAACAGGGCGACTATCATAAAAGGGATCAGTGTGCTTTTTTTCATGCCATTACTCCTGGTTGGACAGCATCGGTTGGGACAAAAACAAGACCCACATTGTAGGCCAAAGGTTTTCGTTCGACCACAAAAAAACCCGCGGGTTTCCGCGGGTTTCGGACTCATGCCTGACAAAAAAGCATCCTCGCCAGCTAAACCGGCTTTCTCAATACCATTGCAAGCTGGAAAGGCTGTCACCGGCTTTGATGCTTTATTCGTTATTCGTTCGGGTACAGCCCCTGAATGTAGGAGGAAACCGCCTTGATCTCTTCGTCGGTCATGTTTTTGGCCACATCCGCCATGATCTTGCCATTGACATCATCAGCATCGCCCCAGGTCTCACCGGCGCGGAAAGCCTTGAGGCGTTCTTCCACATAGGTGGCGTGCTGACTGGCCAGGGACGGGTATTTTGACAGCGGATTGCCTTCACCCACCGGGCCGTGGCAGGCTGCACAGGCCGGCACGTGAGTTTTCAAATTACCGCCGTGATACACGCGACGACCCAGTTCCACCAACGCTTCATCTGCCATGCCGGGTTTGCGTTTCTGGCTTTCGAAATAGGCCGCCAGATCAGCCATGTCCTGTTCGCTCAATGGCGCGGCCATGCCCGCCATGGTGGTGGCCGGACGCAAGCCCTGCTTGAACAGTTTCAGCTGACGCTCCAGATACAGGGCGTGCTGTTCGGCCAGTTTTGGCCACATGGGATTGCTGCTGTTGCCATCGGCGCCATGGCAGGCCGCGCAGGTGGCTGCCTTGGCTTTACCGGCTGCGGCATCGCCTTTAACCAGTGGGTTTTCTTCGGCCTGAACGGCCATGCCGAACAGTACCGCACTCAAAACCAGAATCATTGTCTTCATTGCTTGCCCCTTGAGCGGTCAAAAAGAGAGTTGAAGGAATCAAAGCCGCCATTATACTGGATGGCTCCTTTCCTTGCGCCCCCTTTGATGGGAAAAGTGCCGGTGAAAACCCCGGCTCAAGGCATTTGATGACGCCGGTCAAACTTCGTCACAGGCTATACGGCGGTGTCAGTGCGGCAAGGCCGGTGGTATCATGGGTGTTTTCGCCAAGGAAGCCCTAAGGAAGCGCTGATTGAATCTGGCGCGGACAGGTTGTCGTGTAAAATTGTTCAGTTCAAGGTGCAAACCGAACGTAATAGCACAGCTATTGCGAAGGTTTGCAACGCAGAAATGGAAGATTTTACGCCACAGGATGCCGTGTCACGATTCAATCAGAGCTTCCCTAACAACCCCCATGAGCCAACTTTTCAAAAACTGCCAGTACCTGACCAGCGCCCATAAAATCAGTCAGCTGCCACCGGATGAAGGCATGGAAATTGCCATTGCCGGCCGCTCCAATGCCGGCAAGTCAACCACGCTTAACAGCCTCACCGGCGACAAGCGCATGGCCAAGACCAGCAAGACGCCTGGGCGCACCCAATTGCTGAATGTGTTTGACCTGGGCGATAACAAACGCATTGTTGACCTGCCCGGCTATGGCTACGCCAAGGTGCCGGAAAAAATCAAGCGCCACTGGCAGCAGGAAATCAATCGTTACCTGACGGAACGGGAAAGCCTGATCGGGTTGGTGGTGGTCATGGATATCCGCCATCCCCTGCGGGAATTTGATCGCAACCTGCTGGCGTGGGCGCACGAAAACGGTTTGAAGTCCCACGTGCTGCTGAACAAGGCCGACAAACTCAAGTCCGGCAAGATTAAACAGACGCTGATGGCGGTCAAACGCGATTTGCAGGCCATTGCCCCCAGCGCCAGCGTGCAAACTTTTTCCGCCCTGCGCAACATCGGCAAGGAAGAAGTGGCCCGCACGCTGCAACACTGGTTTGATGACATGACCTCGACAATGGCCACACCGCCTGATTCGCCGTTAGGGAAGCTCTGATTGAATCTGGCGTGAACAGATTGTCATGAAAAATTGTTCAGTTCAAGGCGCAAACCGCACGTAATAGCAAGGCTATTGTGAAGGTTTGCAACGCAGAAATGGACGATTTTACGCTGCAAGATGCCGTGTCACGATTCGATCAGAGGTTCCTTAGGGAAGCTCTGATTGAAGCTGGACGAAGCAGGTTATATCAGAAATGTTCGAGAACAAGGCGAAGTTCGCAGCCAATAGCGAGCTATTGGCAAGGACTTCAA
>WGBZ01000087.1 GCA_015494035.1 Lysobacterales bacterium
ATGGTGTCTGTAGTCTGGGCGCCACCTTTGATCACCTGGCGGAAAAACACTGGCAGCAACCGGCCCGTTTGGGTGATGATCATTTTCTCCGCAACCGGGCATTGTGGCGGGGCACGCCATGGTGGGACATCCTTCAACAGGCCCGGGTCACGGGCGGACGGGCGGGCATTCGCGCAGCCACGCCCGACCACCTGCCACTGGCCGGGCCCATAATCGATCGCTCACACTTCCAGCGCCACTACGCCGATCTGCATCATGGCCGGCACTGGCAGAATTACCCACCGGCTCAGGCACTGCCTGGCCTGTTTGTGCTGGGCGGGCTGGGGTCGCGCGGCTTTACCACGGCACCCTGGCTTGCCGAGCAGGTGGTGGGTCAGTTATGTGGTGAAACCATTGCCCCTGCGGATGAAGCCGTGCTGAAATCCGTTCACCCCAACCGCTTCCTGTTCCGGCGCTTGCAACGCCCGCCGCACTCTTGCCAGGGGCAGCGCTGATTGAATCAGAGGCTCCCTAACCCGGTTCAGGTGCTGCTTGGTTGCGCCCGCATCTTCAGCACGGCATAACCAGTCACCGCGGACAGGAACGATCCCAGCAAAATAGCCAGTTTGTCGGTGTAGTGGTACAGGCTGTCATCCTCAAACGCCAGGGAGGCGATGAACAGACTCATGGTGAAACCGATGCCGGTCAGGACTGAAACCCCATAAAGCTGCCACCAGTTGCTGCCTTGGGGCAATTTGGCCAGGCCCAGTTTGATGGCAACCAGGCTGAACCCGAACACCCCCAGCTGTTTGCCCAGAAACAGCCCCAGCAAAATACCCATGGGCACAGGGGCTAACATTTCCAGCAGGGAAATTTCGGTAACATTAACCCCGGCATTGACAAAGGCAAACAGCGGCAGGATAAAAAAGGCCACCCAGAAGTGGAGATTGTGCTCGATTTCCTTGAGTGGCGAAACGGTGTTGCCGTCTTCATCTTGTGCCAGCAGGGGAATGGTGAAAGCCAGGGCCACGCCAGCCAGGGTGGCGTGCACACCCGATTTCAGCACACTGACCCACAGTACCGTGCCCAGCAGAAAATAGGCGGCCTTTTTGGCCACGCCAAACCGGTTTAGCAGCACCAGCCCGATCAGGGCCACCGCGGCCACGGCAATGGACAGCAGGGACAGGTCGCTGGTGTAGAAAAGGGCAATAATCACAATGGCGCCCAGGTCATCAATAATCGCCAAAGCCATCAGAAACAGCTTCAGGGAAACCGGCACGCGTTTGCCCAGCAGTGATAATATCCCCAGCGCAAAGGCAATGTCCGTGGCCGTGGGAATGGCCCAGCCACGCATGGCCACCGGGTCGCCGGCATTAAAGTACAGGTAAATCAGGGCTGGCACCAGCATGCCGCCGATGGCCGCGATGCCAGGCAGTGCCACCTGGCTTAATGAGGACAAATGACCGTCCAGAATCTCGCGCTTGACTTCCAGACCAATCAAGAGAAAAAAGATCGCCATCAAGCCGTCATTAACCCAGTGATAAAGCGATTTGTCCAGGTGCAATGCCCCTACCCGGATTTCCACCGGAATGTGCAGAAAAGCCTGATAGGCCGGGGCCAGGAAGGTGTTGGAAAAAAGCAGAGCCAAAACTGTGGCGCCGATCAGCAAGATGCCACTGGCGGATTCGCGCTGAATAAACTCGTCGATCATTTTTTTCATGGGCAAGCGACCTTATGAAACAACCGGATAGTAAACAGCAGCTAAGGATACGCGACTTTTCAGCGCCGGGCCAGTGCCGATGGTTATTTATGCTTGCCTGCGGCCAGCAACAGCACTGGTGCACCGAACGGCCACACCAACCTGCCCAAAAGCACAACGTGATTAGGGAGCCGCTGATTGAATCTGGCGCGAACAGATTGTAGTGAAAAATTGTTCAGTTTAAGGCGCAAATCGCACGCAATAGCCAAGTTATTGTGAAGGTTTGCAACGCAGAAATGGACGATTTTACGCCGCAAGATGCCGTGTCACGATTCAATCAGAGCTTCCCTAGGTGTGCTTTTTTGTGTTCGCTCTATTATGGCATCACCTTTCCGGTGGGTACAGCGCCTTGAGGGCATCCCTTTTCAGTGCCCGGTAAATGGTGTTGTGACGCAAATCCGGTCTAGGGTGATATTGCCA
The DNA here is from genome assembly GCA_015494035.1 of Lysobacterales bacterium. Classification (GTDB taxonomy): domain Bacteria; phylum Pseudomonadota; class Gammaproteobacteria; order Xanthomonadales; family Marinicellaceae; genus S144-45. Next base: position 2,159 of record WGBZ01000087.1, read on the forward strand.
GTGCAGATTCGCCGGCGCCGCTTCTTTCAGCACCTGTGCCAGCCGCGCGGCTTGCGGGGCAATGTCTTCTTCATTGGCAGCAGCCAGATACAAGGCGATGGGCTTGGGTGGTAAGCCGTGCAAGCTGTCCGCTGCCTGGGTGATGAGTTTTTCCCGGTTCCACCACAGGCTGGGACTGAGGGCAATGTGTTTATCAAACAGGCCCGGCTCACGCAGCAGGTTTTCCACCACAAACAGGCCGGCCAGGGATTCGCCAATCAGACCGCGTTCGGCATCCACCCGATAACGGCGCTGGATTTCAGGCATGAGTTCATCCCGAAAAAAAGCCCGGAAGCGGGCTGACTGACCCACTTGTGGAGCAATCTCCCTGTCGCTTTTCACTTCGGTGGGCGGTGTCATGTCGCGACGCCGCTGGGTGTTGGCGACCCCCACCAGAATCACCGGCTGCATGGCGTTGGCCCGAATCAGTTCATCGATCGTTGTGGCCAGGTGGGGAAAGTCCTCGCGCAGGCCCCCATCGGGCATGTACAACACCGGAAAGGCCTGATCCGTATGGCTGACGTAATCAGGCGGCAGGTACACATTGACAGGGCGTTTCTCGCCCATGATCCGCGAGTCCAGGGTAAAACTCTCGTGAGCCGGTACGCTGTCGCCGGCGGCATAATTGGGCGTTTTCTCACCGCAGGCGATCAACCCGAGCAGTAAAACAATCGCCAAGGCAAAAAGCCACGGCCTGAATGCTATGTTTTGTTTCATCATTCCCCCTCTGTTTGATGAGTGATTAGTGATTATTAACGCGGCACCCTGTCACTGATGCACCAGCTGCGCCGGAGAAACCAATTGCAGCTGCTGGGCTGCCAACCACGATGGCAGGTCTTGCAACACTTCCAACGTGGCCCGATTGGGGTGGCCAATGGCGATTGCCGCCCCTTCCCTGTGGGCAAGGAGGGCCAGGCGTTGCAACTGCTGCCTGATCGCTTCAGTGTTTTCCTGGTTATCCAGAAAAACGTGTCGGCGTGCGCTGGGGACGCCATAACGACGGGCCATGGTCTCGGCCACGCTCTGGGCACTGGTGCGCGAATCGAGAAAATAAAGCCCCGGATAGGCGGACAATTCCTGCATCAGCCATTGCATGGGTTGCGCACGGCGGGTCAGGTCACTGCCCTGATGGTTATTGATGCCTTCAAGAAAAGGCACTTGCTGAATGGTCTTGCGCACAAAAGCCAGCAACGCCTGTCGGTTCATGCCTGCATCCAGTCGGGAGTGTTCGGCATGAAGCGCGTCACTGCCTGTCATTGGCAGATGTAACAAAACAGGCTTGCCTGCCTGATGTGCCGCCTGTGCCAAAGCGCGAGTGGCCGGCGCGTTGGGCAAGAAAGCCAGCGCAACCGGCCCGGGCAAGTGAATAAACGCTTCATCCAGCGCCGGCTGATTGCCCAAATCATCAATAACGATGGCGATTTTGGCCACCCGAAAGGGGCCTGCGCCCTTTTGCGTACCCACTGGAGCGGCCAGTGCTTGCGCGCATACGAGCGAAAAAATCACCAGTAGCAGTCCGGCGAACCGTCCCTTCCGGGCCAGAAACCGGCGTCGGTCACCGGTTTTTGGCAAAAAACGGGCAAAAACCAAAATAATGTCTTGCATTAAGAAATATCCCTATGTTATTGTTTTTACACGAAATAAATGCGCCCTAAAGAGTCATAACGTGTCAAACAGGCTTGTCTTCCTCTCCCTGACACCAAAATGACCTTCCTCTGAAG
>WGBZ01000088.1 GCA_015494035.1 Lysobacterales bacterium
GCCTATAAAGCCGCCTACCCGGCTGAAGCCGCGGAATTTGAACGCCGCATGCAGCACAAGCTGCCGGAAAACTGGGCCACGGAATCCGAGCTGTTTATCAAAAAGGTGGCGGCAGAAAAACCACAGATGGCCACCCGTAAAGCCTCCAAGCTGGCGCTGGAAGGCCTGGGGCCACTGGTGCCGGAATTGTTTGGCGGTTCGGCTGACCTGACCCCGTCCAACAACACCTTCTGGAGCGGATCCAAATCCATAAACGACGGTGACTTCACCGGCAATTACCTGTCCTATGGCGTGCGCGAATTCGGCATGACCGCCATGATGAACGGCATGCAACTGCACGGCGGCCTGCGGCCTTATGGCGCCACCTTCCTGATGTTCAGCGAATACGCCCGCAACGCCTTGCGCATGGCCGCCCTGATGGGTATTGCGCCGATTTTTGTTTACACGCACGATTCCATTGGCGTGGGCGAAGACGGCCCGACCCACCAGCCGGTGGAACAACTGCCCACCATCCGTCTGATCCCCAACATGGCCATGTGGCGTCCCTGTGACGCGGTGGAATCCGCCGTGGCCTGGCAACAGGCGATTGAACGCAGCGACGGCCCCACCACCCTCGTGTTCACCCGTCAGGGCGTGCCACATCAGGAGCGCACCGAAGAACAAATAGCCCAGATCAAACGCGGCGGTTACGTGCTCAAGGACACCAAAGGCACACCCGATGCCATCATTCTGGCCACCGGCAGCGAAGTGGGTCTGGCCATGGATGCGGCGGAATCGCTGGAAAAAGAAGGCATCTTTGCACGCGTGGTGTCCATGCCGTCCACCGACCGCTTCGACGCCCAGGATGCCGAGTACAAAAACAGCGTCTTGCCACCGGAAGTAAAAGCGCGGGTCGCGGTGGAAGCGGCCATGCCGGATTTGTGGCACAAATACGTCGGCCTGAATGGCGTGGTTATTGGCCAGAACACCTTTGGCGAATCCGCGCCGGGCAATGTCCTGTTTGAACACTTCGGCTTCACCCCGGAAAACGTCAGCACGGCGGTCAAAACTGCCATCAACAACACCCAGGAGAAATAACATGGCCCTTATCACACTGAGACAATTGCTGGACTACGCGGCGGAAAACGACTTTGGCATGCCGGCATTCAATGTTAACAACATGGAACAGATTCATGCCATCATGAAAGCCGCCGATGAAGTCAACTCGCCGGTTATCCTGCAAGGCTCTGCCGGTGCGCGCAAATACGCCGGCCCGGCGTTTATTCGTGGCCTGGTGCATGCCGCGGCCGAGCAATGGCCTCATATTCCCATCGTCCTGCATCAGGACCATGGCGCCAGCCCCGCGGTCTGTCAGCGCTCCATCCAGTCGGGCTTTACCTCGGTGATGATGGACGGCTCCCTGATGACCGACATGAAAACCCCTTCCAGCTACGACTACAACGTGGACGTAACCAAAAAAGTCGTGGACATGGCGCATGCCTGCGGGGTGTCCGTCGAAGGCGAACTGGGTTGCCTGGGTTCTCTGGAAACCGGCATGGCTGGTGAGGAAGACGGCTCCGGCGCCGAGGGCGTGTTGAGCATGGAGCAGTTACTCACCGACCCGGACGAGGCCAAGGATTTTGTGGACAAAACCGGCGTTGATGCCCTGGCCATTGCCATCGGCACCAGCCACGGCGCCTACAAATTCACCCGACCGCCCACTGGTGACATTCTTGCCATTGAACGCATCAAGGCCATTCACGAAAAAATTCCCGACACACACTTGGTCATGCACGGTTCTTCGTCCGTGCCCCAGGACTGGCTGGCGATCATCAACAGCTACGGCGGCGACATGGGCCAGACCTATGGCGTGCCGGTGGAGGAAATTCAGGAAGGCATCAAACATGGCGTGCGCAAGGTCAACATCGACACCGACCTGCGCATGGCCAGCACCGGCGCCGTGCGGCGCTATCTGGCCGAAAACCCCAGTGTTTTCGACCCGCGCAAGTTCCTGCAGGCGGCCACCGACGCCATGCAGGAAATCTGCAAACAGCGTTTTGAAGCCTTTGGCTCAGCCGGACACGCCGACAAAATCAAACCGGTGAGCCTGGAAGCCATGGCCGACCACTACGGCATTCAATGAACCATTCCAGCAACCCGGCCTGTGGTGACTTGTCCTTATTGCAGTGCCTGATTTTTGACGTGGACGGCACCCTGGCCGACACCGAAAGGGACGGTCACCGGGTGGCATTCAACCAGGCCTTTGCCGAATATGGCCTGGACTGGCACTGGGACGAGCCACTGTACGGGCAACTGCTGGCTGTCACCGGCGGCAAGGAACGCATGCGTTTTTATCAGCAGCAGTTTCTTGGCCGGCCAGTGCTGAGCGATGAAGACATTAAAAAACTCCATGCGCTCAAGACACAGCATTACCTCGCGCTGTTGAAACAGGGCAAAATCCCCTTGCGACCCGGCGTCAAGCGGCTGATTAACCAGGCACGAAGCGCCGGTTTGACGCTGGCTATTGCCACCACAACCACGCCGGTCAATGTCACCACCTTGCTGGAAAACACGCTGGGAGAAGAAAGCATTGATTGGTTCAGCGTCATCGCCGCCGGTGACGTGGTGCCGGCTAAAAAGCCGGCCCCGGACATTTACCACTGGGCCCTGGAAAAGCTCGGCCTGCCCCCGCAAAACTGTTTGGCCCTGGAGGACTCCCGGGCCGGACTGTTGTCAGCAGTCAATGCCGGTGTGGCCACGGTAGTCACCTTCAATGACTACACCCGGGATCAGGATTTCAGCGAAGCGCTGGCCATCAGCGACCACCTGGGTGAACCGGATAACCCCTGCCGCGTTATCAAGGGGCCACCGGTGGAATGCTGTATTGATATCGCCTATCTCGATGGCCTTTTGACCAGTCAGTTAACCTCAGGAGCACGCCATGTCTCGTAAACACCCGATTATTGCCGTGACCGGCTCTTCCGGCGCCGGTACCACCACGGTCAAAACCGCTTTTGAACATATTTTCCGTCGCCAGCACATCAAACCGGTGATTATTGAGGGCGATTCCTTTCATCGCTATGACCGCAAGGCAATGAAAGCAAAAGTCCAGGAAGCGCAGGAAAAACACAGCAATTTCAGTCACTTCGGACTGGAAGCCAACCTGTTGAAAGAACTGGAGGAAACCTTCCGCGAATACGGGGAAACGGGCCGCTGCAAACGCCGTTACTATCTGCATAACTACGAAGAAGCGAAGCCATTCGATCAGGAACCCGGCACCTTTACGCCGTGGGAAGACGTGGGCGATGGCAGCGATATCTTGTTGTATGAAGGCCTGCACGGGGCCGTGGTAGACGAAGAACACGGCATCAATGTGGCCAAATATGCCGACCTCAAAATCGGCGTGGTGCCCATCGTCAACCTGGAATGGATTCAGAAAATCCACCGCGACACCGCCAAGCGAGGTTACAAGCCAGAAGACGTCACCGACACCATTTTGCGCCGCATGCGTGACTACGTCAGTGTCATCACCCCGCAGTTCTCCAATACTGATATCAACTTTCAGCGCGTGCCGCTGGTGGACACCTCCAACCCCTTTATTGCTCGTGACATTCCCACCAGTGACGAATCCATGGTGGTGATCCGCTTCCGTGACATCAAGCAGTTCAACGTCGACTTTCCTTATTTACTGGACATGCTGCATGGTTCCTGGATGTCCCGTCGCAACACCATCGTGGTGCCTGGAGGCAAAATGCAACTGGCCATGGAAATGATTCTGCACCCGATCATTGAAGACCTGATGGAAAAATCGCGGCAAGCAGGTTAATACCGAATGCCCAATCAGGCAAAGAAAATCCTGCCATTTATCTGGCTGGGGTTTGTGTTGCTGGCCTTTGCCATCGGCTGGTGGCAGTCGGGGCAAAACATGCCTGGGGAAAAGACTGGCGATTTCAGTTCAAAGTCAGCGTCATCGCTGTCCCGAAAACCCCTGCGCGTTGCCGTGGCTGCCAACTTTCTGGCCACGGCCAAACAGCTCGGTAAAGCTTTTGAAGAACAAACCGGTGTGCCGGTGCAATTCAGCTCCGGTTCCACTGGCACGCTGTTCGCCCAGATCAGCCACGGTTTGCCTTACGACGTTTTTCTGGCCGCCGACAGCCAGCGCCCACAAAAACTCATTGAAACCGGCCTGGCAGAAGCTGACAGCGCCACCACCTATGCCGAAGGTCAACTGGTGTACTGGTCGCCGGTCACCACCGCGCTTTCGAGTACGGACCACACGGCCCTGAATGCCTGTATCCGGCCACTGCGAAACGGGCAGATCAAACGCCTGGTGCTGGCCAATCCCGACACCGCGCCCTACGGACTGGCCAGCCAGCAGGTTATCGCACGCCTTGGTCTGGACTCCCCGGCAGTGACCACCCTGACCGCTGAAAGCGTTTCTCAGGCGTTTCGCACCCTGGCATCCGGTCATGCCGATGCGGGCTTTATCGCCCTCAGTCAATGGAAAAACCTGCCTGCGGAACAACGCAGCGGTTGTGCCTGGGTGCTACCAAGGCAGTTGCACGACCCATTGAAGCAACAGGCCGTGATGCTGAAAACCACCACTCACCCGGCCGCGCGCGAATTTCTGGCCTTTTTGCGCAGTCAGCCGGCAAAACGCCTCATTGCCCAGTCAGGCTATGCAGTAGAATAATCCAGACCGGTGTTTCAATCAGAGGCACCCTAACGGACAAAATACATGGAATCATGGGCCGGCCTTGGGCCGTTGCTACTCTCTTTCAAACTGGCCAGTGTCAGTGTGCTGATTCTGCTGGCCATTGGCCTGCCGCTGGCCTGGTGGCTGGCCACCACCACTTCGCGCAGCAAGCCTTTGGCTGAGGCGCTGGTAGCACTGCCGCTGGTGCTGCCGCCCACAGTGCTGGGTTTTTATTTGCTGATGTTGCTGGGCGCCAATGGCCCCCTGGGCAAGCTATGGGTGCAATTAACCGGTCATCCGCTGGCCTTCAGCTTCACCGGCCTGGTGATCGCTTCGGTTATCTATTCCCTGCCCTTTGTGGTGCAACCCCTGCAAACGGCTTTCGAGCAACACGGGAAACGCCACCTGGAAGCCGCCATCATCCTGGGGGCGCCACCGCTGAAGGCCTTTTTCAACACCGTATTGCCAGTGGCCCGGCGAGGTCTGCTCACAGCCATTGTGCTGGGCTTTGCGCACACCCTGGGCGAGTTTGGCGTGGTGCTAATGGTCGGCGGCAACATTCCTGACGAAACCCGCGTGGTTTCCATTGCCATCTATGACCTGGTGGAATCCATGCAGTACGGCGCCGCGCACCGCCTGTCACTTGTCCTGCTGGCACTGTCCTTTATCGCCTTGATACTGGTGTTCTGGTTCAATCGCCGCTGGAGTTCACATGCCTGAGCCCTCACCGGCCATCCTGGATTTCGATCTCCATTACCGCCGTGGCGATTTTTCGCTGGCCTGCGCCCTGTGCGTCGATACGCCCCGGTTTATTGGTCTGTTCGGGCCTTCCGGCAGTGGCAAATCGACATTGTTGCGCTTACTGGCCGGGCTGGAGCAACCACGCAGTGGCCACATTCTGGCCAATGGTGAAACC
>WGBZ01000089.1 GCA_015494035.1 Lysobacterales bacterium
AGGACATTCAAGCGCTGGGCGAAAGCCTGCCGGCTGATGCCAGGCGACTGCTGCTGCCATTGACCCCGCGCAGCCTGTGTCTGGCCCTGACCGGCGCCGGGCCAGCGAACGACCCGCCTGTCAGTGAGTCCTCGCCCGGTTTGCCAGATACCAAGGCATTCGGGGAATCCCCCACGCCTGCAACCCAACCAGTGAAGGTGCTGCTAGTGGAAGACAACCCCATCAATCATCAGGTGGCCACCGAAATGCTGGAAAAGGCCGGCTATGTGGTGGACGTGGTGGAAAGTGGCGAGGAAGCCCTGGCGCGCGTTCGTGATGAGGACTACGACATTATCCTCAGCGATTACCACCTGCCTGACCTGAACGGCATCGACATGGCCCAACAATTGGTGCAACGGCAATTGCAGCAGGGCCGGGAACCCACGCCGGTGGTGCTGGTCACGGCGGATTTAACCGACAGCACCTGGCACAAGGCAGCCGCCGCGGGCATCCGCTCGCTACTGCCCAAACCGTTCAGCCAAGAGGCGCTGGTGAATGCCATAAGCGCGGTACTTAACCCGGATTAAACACGGCCAAGGTGGCCTGGCGGCGTTTTCTTGATGCCCATCAAAACCGGTCGCTTTTTTGCTCACGCACAGCAAAAAAACCTTGAATTCCGGCCAAAAACCCTGATAATGAGAACGATTCTTATTTGAGGCCAGTCATGCAGTTAAAAGACATCCCCACCGGCACCGCCTACCGCGTTTCGGCACTCACGCGCTTTCCTCACTTGCGCCGCCGTCTGGCCATTCTGGGCATACGCCCGGGCATGCTGATTGAACTGCTGGCCCGCTATCATCACGGCGCGCTGGTGAGAACCCCCTTCGGGGAGCTGGCGCTGGGCCCGGAATTTCTGGAATCCGTGGAAGTCAATCCCGGTTAAATCGCGCCTGTCATGCCTGAAAAACTCACCGTTGCCCTGATCGGTAATCCCAATTGTGGCAAAACCACCCTCTATAACCGCCTGACCGGACTGCATCAGAAAACCGGCAACTGGACCGGCGTCACCGTGGAAGGCCACACCGCCACCATCACCATCGATGGCCAGCCATTTGAAATGGTTGACCTGCCGGGTATCTATGCCCTGTCGCTGGAAGGCGAAGGCGAAGACGAGCGCCACGTCCAGCAGTACCTGAGCCAGCAACGCCCTGACATCATCCTCAATATTGCCAATGCCGATTCACTGGAACGCAGCCTGTTTCTGACCACCGAGCTGCTGGAATACGGTATCCCCACGGTGATTGTGCTCAATATGGTGGACGAGGCCGAGCGCAAGGGCAAGCGCATTGACACCGATAAACTGCGCGAGCTGACCGGTTGCCCGGTGGTGGAAACCGTGGCCCGGCGCGGCACGGGCCTGGACGCCCTGAAGCGCACCCTGCGCGCCATGGCGGACAATCCGCAACCCTGCCCGCTGCCGCCGGTCAACTACCCACAGGCCGTCCTCGAGCAACTGCCACCGGTCTGCACCACGGCGGCTTGCCGTGCTGATCAGATCAACCAACTGTTGGCCAACAGCCCCTCGGACGAACTGGAAGAAGCCCTGTTTTCAGCCCGCTTCGACCACGCCCACCGGCTCATCGAACAGGTGCAGAAACACAGCCCCGGTTTGCATGCCGGCTTTGCCTGGCTGGATCGCATCACCACCCACCCTGTCAGCGGCTTGCTGATTTTCTTTTTGGCCATGTACGTGATGTTTTTCTTTGCCATCAACATTGCCGGTGTGTTCGTGGACTTTTTTGACCAGGCCAGCCACGCGCTGCTGGTGACCGGCGGGCATGAACTGCTCAATCGCCTGCACGCCCCGGCATGGCTGACGGTGTTGCTGGCCGATGGCATCGGCGGCGGCATCCAGACCGTGGCCACCTTTGTGCCCATAATCGGCTTTTTGTATCTGGTACTGACCTGGCTGGAAGACTCCGGCTACATGGCCCGGGCGGCCTTTGTCATGAACCACTGGATGACCAAGCTGGGCTTGTCCGGCAAGGCCTTTGTGCCCCTGATTGTGGGCTTTGGCTGCAACGTGCCGGCGATTATGGCCACCCGTGGCCTGCCCTCGCGCCGGGAGCGTCTGCTCACCATCATGATGGCGCCGTTTATGTCCTGTGGCGCGCGCCTGTCGGTTTATGCCCTGTTTGTGGCGGCTTTTTTTTCCGACAAGGCGGCCCTGATTGTTTTCAGCCTCTACCTGATCGGCATTGCCTTTGCCATCTTTACCGGCCTGATGTTGCGAAACACCATCCTTAAAGGCACGCCCGAACCGTTTGTGATCGAACTGCCGCCGTGGCGCTTTCCCAGTTTCTGGAACCTGGTGGTGGGCACCTGGAACCGGCTCAAGGGCTTTTTGCTGGATGCCGGTAAAATCATCGTGGTGGTGGTCATGGTCATCAACATCCTGCAAGCCGTTGGCCCGGACCTGAAACCCACGAAGAATCCTGGCCATTCCCTGCTGTCGGCCACCGCGCGCAGCCTGACACCGGTTTCCACCCCATGGGCATCGAGGACGACAACTGGCCTGCGGTGGTCGGCATCCTCTCCGGGGTGCTGGCCAAGGAAGTGGTGGTGGGCACCCTGGATGCCATTTACGGCAGCCTGGAGCAGGCCGAACACCCCGACCAGTCATCGCCATCGATACGCGAAGAGTTTCGCGAAGCGGTAAACAGTGTGGTCACCAATGCCCGCGCACTGGCTTCCCAGATCACCGATCCGCTGGGCCTGTCCCTGATTACCGTCAGCCAGTCGGAAGTGGCCGAAGCCCAGGGCGTGAGCGAAAAACTGTTTGGCACCTTGCGCGAAAAATTCGGCTCACCGGTTGCCGCCTACGCCTATTTGCTGTTTGTTCTGCTGTATTTCCCCTGTGTCTCGGCCTCAGCCGCCATTGCCCGCGAGGCCGGCGCCCGCTGGGCGCTGTTTGCCGGACTCTGGAGCACCTCCCTGGCCTGGTTTACCGCCAGCACCTTTTACCAGGCCAGCCGTTTTGGCCAGCAACCACTGTACAGTGCGTTGTGGCTATTGCTTTATGCGGGCTTCCTGGGTTCGGTATATTACGCCTTGAAGCTGGCGGCACGGCGAGAATCTTCTCTGGCCCATGCTCAATAAACTGCGCGACTACCTGCAACGCCATGGCCAGTCGCCCTTGCGGGAAACGGCCATCTGGATGGGGCTGGATGAAGACGCCACGCGCCAGCTACTGGCGTTTCTGATCAAAAAGGGCGAGGTGGAAAAACTGCCTGAAGGCACCCTCTGCGAAGGCTGTAGCGCCTGCCCGCCACAAACCATCGAAATCTACCGCTGGCTGGGCGATCAGCCCACGCGCCAGCAAGACATCCCCCTGCGCCTGTCGCGCTAAGGAGCCTCTGATGCGCTACTCCTGTTCCGACTTTCTTTTCTCTTTTGGATGACCAGGTTTTAGCTCACGATCAAGAAACCGGGTCAGGGTGTGGAACAGGTGGGTGCGGGTTTTCTGCCCCCAGATGGAGTGCTTGCTGCCGGGGTAGTTCATCATTTCAAACGGTTTGTCCAGGTCCTGCAGGGCTTTGTAGAGCTTGGTACTGTTGGTGAACAGCACGTTGTCATCGGCCATGCCGTGCACCATTAGCAAGGGGTCCGCGAGGTGCTCGGCATAGGCAAAGACATTGCTTTTCCGGTAGCCTTCGGGGTTGTCTTGCGGGGTACCCAGGTAGCGTTCAGTGTAATGGGTGTCGTACAGGGTCCAGTCGGTAACCGGCGCTACGGAAATACCTGCAGCATACAGTTCCGGGTGCTGCATCAGGTTCATCAAGGCCATGTAGCCGCCATAGCTCCAGCCAAACACACCGATGCGTTCGGCATCCACCCACGGCTGCTGTTGCAGGAATGCCACGCCTTTGGCCTGATCGGCCACTTCCACTTTCCCCAACTGGCGGTAAATGGGGTCTTCAAACGCCTTGCCGCGATTCCATGAGCCGCGATTGTCGAGGGTGAAGATCACGTAACCTTTTTGCGCCAGCATTTTCAGCCAGTAATCGGTGCCCTGGGGCCACTGGTTTTTGACCAGCTGCGCGTGCGGCCCACCATAGTGGTAAATCAGCACTGGGTGCTTCTGGCCTGGGTCAAAATCACGCGCCCGGATCAGGCGGTAGTATAAAGTCTGGCCATCGTCTGCGCTGAGCTGGCCAAAGGTGATCTGCGGGTCGTTTTTGAGGTAGGGAAAATACGGGTGATGTTCATCCAGCCGGTTTTCCTCTACTGCAAACAGCCGCGTGCCATCGGCTTTGTGCACGCTCACGCGCGGCGGCGTGTCCACGGACGAAAAGTGGTCAATGTAACGGGCCATGTTTTTGGCAAAACTGAGCGCGTGCTGGCCTGGCTCGGTGGTGATTTTCTGTGGTTTGGCTGGTGTTTTGGTGTCCAGCGAGGCGCGGTAGGCATGTTGTTCCAGCGGCGTTTCGGCATTGGCATCGAAATACACCCAGCCGTTTTTCTCATCCACGCCGTAAACGCGGTTGACCACCCAGTCACCGGCAGTCAGGGGGCGAATCAGCTGGCCGTTGTGGTCATACAGGTACAGGTGGCGATAGCCGCTGCGTTCGGACGACCAGACAAAGCGGCCATCATCCAGAAAATGCAGGTCGTGAGTCAGGTTGACCCAGGTGGGCGAGGTTTCTTTCAGTATTACCCGCGCCTGCCCGCTGCTGCTGTCGGCAAACAGCAGTTCCAGGGTTTTCTGGTCGCGACTCTGGCGCTGGTAGGAAAGTGTTTGTGAATCCGGCAACCAGTTGACCCGTGCCAGGTAAATGTCGGGGTTGTCGCCCAGGTCCATGTCCGTGACCTGACCACTTTCCAGGTCCAGGGTTTTCAGCTGCACCCGTGCAT
>WGBZ01000090.1 GCA_015494035.1 Lysobacterales bacterium
CGTCATTCCGGATTTCATGATTCAGGCCGGCTGCCCGCTGGGCACCGGAACCGGTGGCCCCGGCTACCGTTTTGAAGACGAATTTGACAGCAGTCTGAAACATGACAAGCCCGGTGTTTTGTCCATGGCCAATGCCGGCCCGGGTACCAATGGCAGCCAGTTTTTCATTACTCACGTGCCAACCCCGTGGCTGGACGGCAAACATTCGGTGTTTGGTTCAGTGGTATCAGATGCCGACATGGACGTGGTGAATGCCATTCGCCAGGGTGATGAAATCAAATCCGTCACACTGGAAGGCGACGTGGACGCGGTGTTGGAAAAAATGGCCGATCGCGTCAGCGGCTGGAACCAGACACTGGGTGACTAGTTTTCGGTCAGGTCAAGCACTTTTCGCTCGCCTGTTCGCGCCGAAGGCGGGCGAAAATAGTGCCTGTTATCCAGAAAATCTCCCGGGCGATTGAGCCACCAGCCGGGAATACCCAATACCGGTAGTGGCGCCAACTCGTGAGAATGGCGCAAAAATTCGCCCCGGGCAATGGCCACAGCCAGCCTCTGATCAAGCCACTGCCGGGCTTTGTCCGGGTGCCGGTCCCAGGTGTCCAAAAAGCCCGGAGGCATCTTCAGCAAAGCCGCTTTGGCCGTCATGCCCACGTAGGGCGCCTGGTATTTTTCCAGCATCGCGTGGCCAAAAGTCACCGCACGCACGCCACCTGCGACCCCCGAAGCCTGCCACAGACAGAACCGGCTTCCGAACACTGTTTCCCACTGGTGATCGACCAGCGCCTGCAGGGGCGTTGCCGATTCGCTCACGACCACTACGCCACACTCATCAAACAAGGTCAGCGCATCGCGCCGTGGTGAGCGCTGCTGGCCTGACTGATGCTGCATTTCAGCCCAATGCGCCGCATTCAGCGCGGCCTTGCTAAGCGGAAAGCAGCGCCAGATCAGCGCATTGAAAACATCGTGCCAGTTGGGCCGGGTAGCAATCAGCCCGTGCAGCCAGATGCGGGCCTCATACGGCAGCTCGGGAAATGGCAGGCGTTCATCCTGGGGCACAAACGCCAGCGCCTTGCCATTGCCATTGCGGTGGGTAAACCCGGCATTGAGACGCTCAGGCCCGGGCCAGCCAGCATTTTCGGGGTGAGTGCATGAATGGCCGCCCGGCGAAAGCCCGGGGTTAAACCCTGGCATCAGGCGGCCAAGTTCCTGGGTAAAAGGCTGCCAGGGTGCGTGGCCCATGTACACCGAGGTCGGCTCACAGGGGATTTGGTCTGTGGGCGTGGTTCTGTCCGTTTTACTGCTTGGCGAAATGACCACAGAAAACTTCCCGGAATCACACCGAAGGGGGCTGATTCAATGGGCGCACCGGTACCGTGGATGCCCCCTGTTTCTCCATGGCCTGCGGGGTGTTCACCGAATCGGGCTGAGCGTCTTCCAGCAGGTTCTTCAGGTTTTTCAAGCCCGCCTCGTAGTCAGGCCCGACGGCCTTGTCCAGCACCAGGCCAAAATAGCGCCCAATGATGGAACGGCCAAATTCCGCGTCATAGGCCCAGGTGACCCGTGAACGGTTTTCTGGCAGGGCCTGAATGCGAAAGCCGGTGCTGGTCGGTTCGCGATTTTCAAACAACAGGGTGTAGACCACAGCATCGTGCGGATGGCTACGGGTGATCTTCATTTCGCCGCTGCCGCCACCGGCCAGATCCCGTGGCGTGTGCCACTGGATACTGGCACCGACACCGGTTTCAGGGCCGTGGTAGCTGTAGGTGGTGCCAAATTTCTTGTTGGCCTGATACCAGGGCGACCAGCGATTGAACTGACGCGGGTTATTGAGTACAGCAAAGACTTTCTCTGGCGGCTGGTTGATCTCGATGCTGCGCTCCACGTGCGCCTGGTCGGGCAGAAAAAAACCGGCCAGGTACGCCACCAGCAACAAAAAAGCCAGGGCCAGAATCGGGTATTTGATCACGCGCATACGGGCATTTCCTTGTGAGTTTATTAAGGAAGTTATGATCGAATCGTGACACGGCATCTTGTGGCGTAAAATCGTCCATTTCTGCGTTGCAAACCTTCGCAATAGCCTTGCTATTACGTGCGGTTTGCGCCTTGAACTGAACAATTTTTCACGACAATCTGCTCACGCCAGATTCGATCAGAGCTTCTTTAAAAATATAACGGCACCAGGCCGGCCATTTGTTTTGTTTTGAATCGCGGCCAATGATAGCATACCGGCATGACTTCAACTGCCGCATCAACCGCCTGGAACGCGTTTACAGAATGGCTTTACCGTGAGCCGATTCTGGCGATTCTGGGCTTTTCCACACTGACCTTTTTGCTGACCTTATTGCTAATGCTGATGGCCCGCAAGCGCCATGGTGACCAGCGATTTGCTGAAGGGCGGGCCAGCCTGACCGAACACATCGAGCGACTGGACGCCGAACTGGATGAGGCCCAGGCCAGTCTGCGCGAACTGCAGGAGGAAAACCGCCAGCTGAGCACCCAGCGGCTGCATTTGACCGCGCAGGTGGAACACCACAAAACGCAAGCCGCGCGGGTTTCACCACTGGAAGCACAAAACCGGCAACTGCAGCAAGCACTGACCGCCCTGAGCAATGAAAAAGCCACCTTGCAGACCCGCCTGCAGGAACAGCAACGCTTCAATGAGGAACAAATGAAGGCACAAAAGCGGGAACGGGAAAAGGCCGAGACCCTGCTGACGGAAAAATTCCAGAACCTGGCGCAACGGATTTTCGACGAAAAAAGCCACAAATTCACCCAGCAGAATCAACAAAACCTCAAAGCTACGCTTTCCCCGTTACAGGCACAACTGGGGCATTTTCAGGAACTCATCCGCAAAACCCACGAAGAGGACGTGGAAAAACAAAGCGTTCTGCTGCAGGAAATCAACAACCTGAAACAGCTGAATCTGAACATTTCCGAAGAGGCGCGCAACCTGACTCGCGCCTTGACCTCGGAAAGCAAGACCCAGGGCAACTGGGGGGAGCTGGTGCTGGAACGGGTGCTGGAAAGTTCCGGGCTGCAAAAAGGGCGCGAGTACGAAACACAGAAAAGTTATTCCCAGGAGGGAAAACATTATCTGCCGGATGTCATTATTCACCTCCCTCAGGGAAAAGATTTGATCATCGACGCGAAAGTGTCCCTGACCGCGTATGAACGTTACCGGAACGCTGAAAACGAGAGCGACAGGGCTCGTTACCTGAAGGATCATATTGATTCGCTGCGAAAACACATGCGCCAATTGGCTGACAAGGCCTATCACGATCTGGACGGGCTCAACACCATTGATTTGGTCTTGATGTTTGTGCCGGTGGAACCCGCCTATCTGGAAGCCATGAACGCAGACCCAGGCTTGATGGAAGAAGCGTTCAGCAAAAAAGTGCTCATGCTGTCAACCAGCAACCTGCTGGCCACCCTGCGCACCGTGGCGACCCTGTGGCAGAACGAAAAACGCAACAAAAATGCCCTGGAAATTGCCCGCCAGGCCGGCGCCCTGTATGACAAGTTTGTGGGTTTCTGTGACGACCTGAACGAGATCAAACGCCGTCTCGACCAGGCCGACCGGGCCTGGCACAACGCCGAAAACAAGCTAGCTTCAGGTCGCGGCAATCTGGTCGGCGCCACCCGGCGCTTGCAGGACCTGGGCGCCAAGACCAGCAAGGAACTGGAAGCCAACTGGCTGGAAAAGAACCAGAAGGAAGGCGAAGGGCCATTAGTGCCTGATGAAAACGCCACCGATGCCGATTCCCTGCCTGGCCCCGTTCCGGCTGAAAAAACGGAATGACCATGCCATGGATTGTTGTGCTCCTGCCAGGACTGGCGGTGGCCGGATTGTTAGGGTGGCTAGGGAGTCGCTGGCGACAGAAAAAACGCTTGCAGAAAATTCGCGCCCTGCCTTTTCCCGAACCCTGGCGGGACATCCTGCGTAAGAACCTGCCTGTTTACCGCAAGTTGTCTCCTTCACTGCGGGACAAGCTGGAACAAGACATCAAATGGTTTCTGGCGGACAAGTATTTTGATGGTCGCGATGGACTTGAAATCACCGACGAAGTCCGTCTGACCATTGCCGGGCAGGCCTGCCTGCTGTTACTGGGTCGAAAAAACCACCGCTGCTACCCGAAACTGGAGCGGGTGGTGGTGTACCCCGATGCCTACGTGGCCACCGCCACCGAGTCCGCCGGTGATGCGGCCATTAAACGGCCTCAGGTACGCTTGGGCGAGTCCTGGCAAGACGGCGCCGTGGTACTGTCCTGGCGCCACGTGCTGGCTGGCGCCCGGCGGCCGCATGACGGTGAAAACGTGGTGCTGCATGAGTTTGCCCACCGCCTGGACCAGCTATCAGGCCGGGCTGACGGCGCTCCACCACTGGATGCCCCCGGTCAGTACCAGCAATGGGCCAGCGTCATGAGTCGCGAATTTTCCAGCCTCAGGCATCGGCTGAAATTGCGACGCAGCGCCTGGCTGAATGCCTACGGGGCCACTAATCCGGCAGAGTTTTTTGCCGTGCTGACGGAGTATTTTTTCGAAAAACCACACGCCCTCAAACACCATCACCCTGAGCTGTTTGCCATTATGAAAAGCTACTACGGCATTGATCCGGGAAAGGACTTGAAACCGACTGGCGAAAAAGAAAGAGTCACAAAAGAGGGCTAGTTCGAAGTACGCAATGCCGGCTTGAGTATGCCTAACCCAGCACGTGCAGCAGCTTTCGTTCGAGCGAGAATACAGACCCCAGGGAAGCGCTGATTGAATCTGGCG
>WGBZ01000091.1 GCA_015494035.1 Lysobacterales bacterium
GATCACGCACGCGATCCACCTGCTCCTTGATCAGCAACAGTTTTTCATCCAGGTCTTCGCCCTGCTTGAATTTCAATGTGATGTTGGCGCCATTGCTGCCAGAAGAGCTACGAATACTCTTGATGCCACCAATGGTGGACAGGGATTCTTCCAACGGCCGCACGATATTTCGCTCCACCTCTTCGGGCGTGGCCAGCGGGTAAGGCACATTGACATTAACAAAAGGCGCGTCAATGTCGGGGAAATATTCCAGGGGTAACAAGCGACCGGCGATCAGGCCAATGGTGAGCAATGACAGGAACATCATGATTACCGTCACCGGCCGGTTCAGCGCAAAATCGATCAAGGGATGTCGATGCTGTGCCATGTCAGTTTTGTACCGCTTCGGGCGTGGCATCATGTCCGTCGGAGGTGGATGCCTCGCCCACCTGCTCCTGTTCGGTCAGGGAACCGGTCTGACGACTCAACAGGGAATAAACCACCGGAATCACCACCAGCGTCAGGACCGTGGCCACCACCAGCCCGCCGATGACGGTAATGGCCATGGGCTGACGGATTTCCGCCCCGGACTGGTTGGCCTGACTCACCAGTGCCATGGGCAGCAGGCCCAGCACGGTGGTGACGGTGGTCATCAAAATCGGTCGCAGCCGTTGCTTGCCGGCACACACAATGGCCTCGTGAGTGGAAAGCCCCTTGGCCTGCAGTTGCTTTATCAGGTCAATCAGCACAATGGCGTTGTTGACCACGATCCCGGCCAACATAATCAGCCCGATAAAAACAATGACGCTCACCGGCGTTCCGGTGAGGAACAAGGCCCAGATAACGCCCACCAGGGCCAGGGGGATGGTGAGCAGAATGACAAACGGATGCAGCAATGACTCAAACTGCGAAGCTAGCACCATATAAACCAGAAAAACCGCCAGCCCCAGGGCAAACAGCAAAGATCGATAGGACTGCTGCATGTCACGGTTTTGACCGGCCAGTTGCCAGTGAATGCCCGGATGCAAGGGCACCTCTTGCATGACATGTTGAATGTCAGCCGAGACCTCGGCCAGATCGCGGCTGTTGTCGAGGTCGGCACTGACCACCATGACCCGGTTCTGGTCGCGGCGCACAATGCGGCCTGGGCCTTCGCCCTGCTCCAGGGTAGCCACGCTGCCAAGGGTGATGGGAGTGTCCGATCCGGGGTTGATGATCAACTGGCTCAGGTCATTGACCGACTGCCGCTGGTCATCCCGCGAACGCACCAGCAAATCGATTTTCTGATCCTGCCAGTGCACGCGTGTGTCGTTCTTGCCCCGAATGCGGTTCACCACCACATCAGCCACCTGCCGCACTTTCAGGCCCAGGGCCGCCAGTTTTTCCTGATCAAAACGAATCCGCACTTCCGGTTGTCCGCGCCGGACGCCGGAATCGATATTAACCAGCCCTGGCACGTCCTCAAGTCGCTGGGCCACGGTTTTTGCGTCCTGCCGCAATCGCTTCAGGTCATGACCTGACAGTTCCACTTCCACTGGCCTGGCCAGTTCAAAAAATGTGCCGGAGGACAGATCCACATTCACTCCTGGCTGCTGCCGGAAGGCATTGATAGCCGCACGCGCCAGTTCGCTTTTGGCGACACCGGGTTTCAGCCGGAAAATCGCCTCGCCGGCATTCTCGCCACTCAATGTCGCCGAGGCATCCAGGCGATTGCCCTGCCCCGCGGTACCAAACACAAATTCAATATCCGACCGGTCGCGGAGCTGGTCGGAAACGGTTTTCAACACCGCATCAGTGGCTTCAATGGTCTGCCCTTCGGGCAGGCGGAAACTGACTTTCAAGCGGTTTTCATCCAGATCCGGAATCAGGTTCATACCCAGTTTCGGCAACAACAGCAAGCTGCCGGCCAGTATCGCAATGGCCAAGCCCAGCACTTTCAGCCGGTGGCGCAAGGCCCAGGGCAAGGCTTTCGCATAAACGACGGCGATGCGTTCCACCAGCCTTCCAACGGCACGGGAAGGATAATAAAGTATCGCCTTGAGCGCGCCGGTCAGAGCTGCCTGGACACTGGCAAAAAACAGCACCACGGCATTGACCAGCCCATTGATAAGGCCACGACGGCCACGTCGCAGCACCGCCCCCAGCCGGGTTTTTGGCTGATAGGCAGGCCAGTCGTGGTTCGGGTTATCCGGTGTGTTCTGGCTGTGTAAGGATCGGGAACCCTGTTGGGAGTTTTCAGGCAACACCGTCTCATCAGCAGGCGGACTTTGTTTTTTTGGTTCTTGTTTCGCCTGTGTTATTGCCCGGTTTCGGCGCGTACCCAGCGCTGATAGCATGGGGATCAACGTCAAGGCAATCAGCAGGGACACCAGCAAGGTAAAGGTGACAGTCAAGGCCTGGTCGCGAAACAGCTGGCCGGCAATGCCTTGCACAAAGACCAGCGGAAAGAACACCGCCACGGTGGTCAGGGTGGAGGCAAAAATGGCCGCGCCGACTTCACGGGTGCCCTGTCGGACGGCTTCGGTACCTTTCACTCCTTCTTTGCGCTTGCTGGCAATGTTCTCCAGCACCACAATGCCATTATCCACCAACAGGCCGATGGCCAGGGCAATGCCGCCAAGGGACATGATGTTAAGGCTGATGTCGGACTGGTACATGAAAAAGAAACCAGCCACCACCGAAACCGGGATCAGGGTCGCAATAATCACGGTGGAACGCAGGTCGCGCAAAAACAGGTAAATCACCAACACCGCCAGCAGGCCGCCAAGCACGGCGGCATTGACCACATTATTGATGGCACTGGAGATAAACAGGGACTGATCCTCAATCACCTGCAGTTTTGTGCCAGCAGGCAGTTGCTTTTGCAAGCGTGGCAATTGCGCCTTGATTTCGCTGGCCACCTGCACGGTGTTGGCATCGCCTTCCTTGTAAATGGCAATTTCAATGGCTTCGTTGCCGTTGAAGCGGTTGATGGCTTTGCGGTCCTTGTGGCTGCGCCGGATTTCGGCCACATCGCGCAAGCGGATGGGCACCCCGTCGCGGATGGCGATGATCAGGTTCTGGATGTCATCGAGGCTTTTGAACTGGTTCACCGTACGCACCAGAAATTGCTGGGTTCCCTGTCGGATCGCACCACCGGACAAATTGATGTTTTCCTGTTTCAGGCGTTGGGAAATTTCCGCCACGCTAAGACCCAGCCGGGCCAGCTTGTACTGATCCACCAGAATCTGGATTTCCTCTTCCAGCCCGCCGGACACCTGTACCGCAGCCACCCCCGCAATGGGCTCAAGTTTTTTCTTCAGAATTTGTTCAGCAAATCGCCGTAAGGCTTTGAGGTCAGTGGATTTTTCCGTACTGGTCAAGGCCAGCCTCAGAATCGGTTCGCTGGCCGGGTTAAAGCGCAACAAGACCGGTTGCGTGGCTTCCAGCGGCAATTGCAGAATGCCCAGGCGGTCGCGCACGTCATAGGCCACCTGCTTCATGTCCGAATCCCAGCCGAACTCCAACCGCACATCGGCTTGGCCGGTGGTGGAGGTGGAATAAATGCGCTTGAGCCCCTTGACCACCCCCAGGTTTTCTTCCAGCGGGCGGGTCAGCAGGGTTTCCACTTCTTCCGGACCGGCACCGGTCAGTTCCGAACGCACGGTCACTGTGGGGTATTCCAGATTCGGCAAAAGGGTGAAGCGCATTTCGCTCAAGGCAATGACGCCAAACAGCATCAAAGTGATGGCCAGCATGGCAATGGTCACGGGTCGCTTGAGCGAAAAATCAACCAGGCCTTTAATCATAGTCAATCACGTGAATGCGGGCATCGGGGCTGAGGTTGTTCTTGCCAGTGGTGACCACTTCATCACCGGGGCGCAAGCCCTCCAGCACCTCGATGCTGTCGGGCATTTCGTAACCGGTGCGAATCACTTGTTTGCTCACTCCATCGCCGTCCACTTTCCACACAAAGGTGGTCTGGTCTTCTCGGATAAATGCGTTTTTATCCACCAGCACGGCGTCCGGGTGCTGGTCGTACACAATGGCCACACGCGCAAACAGGCCCGGGCGCAAACCTACCTGGGGGCTGGGTATGGCCAAAGTAACGGCAAAGGTGCCGGTTTTTTCATCCACCGCCGGGCTGACACGCAACACCTGCGCGGCCACTTCGGCATTATCCAGCGCATCGATGCGCAGGCGAGCCGGCAAGCCGGTGCGTATTTTCTGCAACTGCATCTCCGGTACATTCACCACGGCTTGAAGGGAGTCAAAATCCACTACTTTGAAGGCTTTTTCTCCGTTCTGTACCAGGCTGCCGGCTTTGATAAAACGCTTGACCAGCGTGCCATCAATGGGGCTTTTTATGCGCGTGTTGTCAAAATCCAGCTGTGCCTGATCCAGCAGCGACTTCAGCACCCGTGTTTCGTATTTCAGGTTACTGACTGACTCGGCATTGGCCAGTCCCTTGGCCAGCAGTTTTTTGGAACGCTCCCAGTTATTGCGGGTTTTTTCGTAATTGGCTCGCGCCTGTTGCAGGCGCAGTCGCTGTTGATCGGACTCCAGCACGGCCAGCACCTGGCCTTTTTTGACCCGATCACCGGCCTCGGCGCGAATTTCTTCCACCACGCCGGTGGCCTTGGGGCTGACCTCCGCTTCCCTGTCGGCTTGCAACACCGCGGTGCTGTTGAATACTGCCTGGGCAGCCCCTGTGCGCGCTTTGGCCGTTTCCACGTTGTACACCAGTTCTTTGTCATCTGGCTCCTGACCGTCTTTCTGATCAGCCACCCCTTTTTTCGCCTTGTCACGCGCCTGGGTGTGCTTTTTCCGGTGTGCCTGACCGGATTTTTTGCTGACAGTCGCAGCAGAGGTGTTCTTGTCGGTGCTCTCGGCTGCCTTGTCCACCGCGCCACCCTGGCAGGCTGACAGGCCAGTGATCAACACAGCCAAAAGCAATCCCTGACAAAGCCGACTGCCGATGCCTGGTGTCAGAGTGCACCCATGTCGGCGAGTCAAAACCGGCCCGGTCACAGCGGCCTGCGGGATTGTTTTCTGTTTTCCTGAATTTCCTGCTTTCAAAACGAGCTCCTTGTGGGGCGTTAGCTGACCGAAAAATACGGTCAGTAAAATACATGAAAAAAATTGCCTATATAGCGTTGTTTATTAGCCTTTATCTGATTGTTGTCAGCAAGTGGGCACGGGTTTTCCAATGCCACCGATTCTACACAGCTGACCTGACGGACTGAATAGGCCGGTAGTCACCATCTGATGCTGCTATTAACTTCCCTTCTGGCCATGTGACTTTTAGGTCTCATTACCGACACTGGCCTCAAGCCAGGCGAACAAATCCCTGGCAAAGCACGCCATGCTCGGATACCTGTGAGAACGCCTGATATCCAATGCACGGGCAATAATGTGCTTCAGGCCTGGTTGCAGAGGGGAACGGCACAGCAGGCGCCGGACGTACTGTTCATCATTTAAAGGGGAGTAACTGCTGGGCGTAAACTGGGGCAAAGGGGGTTCTCCCGTGAGGGCATGCAACAGCGTGGCACCAAGGATGAACACATCCACCTGTGGCGTAACGGGTTCGCCCAATATTTGCTCTGGCGCGGCGATGAAAGGCGTATAGGCCGGTGTGTTGGAGGCATTGATGGGTTGATAAAACGAAGCAATCCCGAAATCAATGATTTTTACCTCACCACGCGGGTTGACCAGAATATTACCGGCCTTCAGGTCATTATGCACGATGCCTGCCATATGCACCGTTTGCATGGCCTGAGCCACTTGCAGCACCACCTGAATAACCCGCTGCGGGGAGCGATTAACATCGCGCGCATAGGCATCCAGTGGTTTGGCCTCAGGAACGTATTCCAGGGCCAGGTAGAAGCCATTCTGATGACCCTTTTCATCTTCACATTCACCACTTGACAGGCAGGCGACCACTAACGGGTGTGTGATGTGCTGCAAAGCCTGCCTTTCCTGTCGATAAAGAGTTGCCGCAAATTCCCCGGCATAAGCTGGCAAGAACAGCTTGATCGCCACTTTCTTGTTCTCGCACCGCTTGTGGTGGGCCAGATAAACCGCGGACAGCCCACCCACACCAATCAGGCTTTCCAGTACATAGTGGCCCAGTCGCTGGCCCTGCCAACGGGTCACGCCCTGAATAACATCAGTCCAGGCACCGGATTCAATATTCTTGAACAGGGTTTGCTGCTGGTTTGCCGCCTTTAACAACCGCACAACGCAATGGCGCACTGCAGGACTGATGGTGTGGCTCTGTGCGTCCAGTACCTGCATTGCCTCGCTGTGCGGAAGGTACAACAGTGGCTCGGCCAGCGCGGCAGCCGCCTTCCAGTGGGCGTCATTGAGGGGCTTCTTTTTCACAGCCTAGGCAAGCTCTGATTGAATCGTGACACGGCATCTTGTGGCGTAAAATCGTCCATTTCTGTGTTGCAAACC
>WGBZ01000092.1 GCA_015494035.1 Lysobacterales bacterium
ACACCACCGCTGATTTTGGCTACTACTCGGGCCTGGCTGGCCTGGGCAATAAAGTCTTCCGTGATGACAACGCCAACGGCGTTTACGACCTGGCCACTGAACCGGGTTTGCCTGGCGTGCCCGTGACATTGACCATCACTTACCCCAATGGTGACAGCATCAGTCTGACCACCATCAGTGATGCAGCGGGTTTTTATTCCTTCGACCATTTGCTGGCGGATGAAGACTACAACAGCGCTGGCGCTGGTCAGCCCGCCTACGCCATTCAGGTAGGTTCCGTGCCGGCCGGCTATGCCTCGACCTGGCAGGGCGTCCCGGACCCGGCGGGTTACGGCAATGGCATTGACAACAATGCGGACAATGCCAATGGAGAAGCGGGGTATCCCCTGCAGGGGCTGGTTGACGCCAGCAACGATTTTGGTTTTGCACCCGGCGGCACCATTGGTAATCGCGTCTGGCGCGATCTGGATGGCGACGGCGTGCAGGACGCCAACGAAGACGGCATTGCCGGTGTCACCGTGCAGCTGACGCCACCGGCAGGCGTGAACCTGGGCAATGGCCTCGGGCAGCCCATTACCACCATCACCGATGCCAACGGCGAATACGCCTTCGGCAATTTGCCGCTGGGCAATTACAGCGTCACGGTGTTAACGCCGCCGGCTGCCAGCAATCAAACCTACGACGAAGACGGCATCGCCACGCCCAACACCACTGCCGTGAGTCTCACCACTGGTGGCCAGGAACACCTAAGCGCGGACTTTGGCTACGCGCCCCAGGCCGGTACCATCGGCGACTACCTCTGGAATGACGCCAATGGCGACGGTCAGCAGGACCCGGGCGAAAGTGGCCTGGGTGGCGTCACGGTTTACCTGTGTGCGGTCAACACCACGCCCTGCAACAGCGGCAATGCCCTGCAGTCCACGGTGACAGACGCGTCAGGTTTCTACGCCTTTACCGGTGTCAATCAGACTGATTATCACGTGGTGCAGATTGACGTCGCCAGCCTGCCAGCCGGCTACACACAAACCGGTGATCCCGACGGCATCGGCGCACCGGACAACCAAACCACCGTGCCGCCTTTGAACGGTTCTGGCGGCAGCAACCTCGATGCCGACTTTGGTTATCAGCCGCCGGCTGCCAATCACAGCGACATTGGCGACCGCATTTTTGCCGACCTTAATGGCAATGGCAGCGAAGACGCGGGTGAGCCGGGTATCGCCGGTGTTTCAGTCAGCCTGCTGGTGGACACCACCGGTAATGGCGTACCGGATACGGCCATTGCCAGCACGCTCACCGATGCCAATGGCAACTATCTTCTCCCCTCACTGCCAAATGGGCAAGCCTACGCAGTGGTGGTCACGGACTCGGCCAATGTGCTTGGCGGACAAAACAACACCGCCGACCCCGATGGCGGGGCGGATTCCCAGGCCACCATTGCCAATTTGAGCGCCGACCGGCTGGACATGGATTTTGGCTACGCGCCCATTCGTCCGGGCCTGGCCGTGATCGGTGATTCCATCTTTAACGACGTCAACGGAAATGGCCTGCAGGATGCGGGCGATCAGGGCCTCGAAGGCGTGACGGTTAACCTGTATGACAGCAGTGGCAATCTGGTGGATGTGGTGAGTACCAATGAAAATGGCCAGTACCTGTTTACCGGGTTGAATCCATCGGCCAGCTACACGGTGCAAGTGGTCAGCGCCAGCCTGCCCGGTGGCGCCGCCAACTGGAATAACACCGTTGACCCGGATGGCGGCAATGACGCCACCGCACTGGTCAATCTGGCCGCTTACGCCAACGGCCAGGCGCTGGATCAGGACTTCGGATTTGTCGGCGCTACCAGCAACACCATTGGCGGCACCATCTGGAGCGATAACGACGGTAACGGCCTGCTCACCGATGGCACCGGTACCACGCCTGATGAAACCGGCAACGGTTTGCAGAACGTGACTGTGCAATTGCTGGATGGCGATGGCAATATTGTGGCCACGGCCGTCACCGATGCCAGCGGCAATTACCAGTTTGACGGCATTCCCGATGGCACTTATGCAGTGGTTGTCACCGATAACAACAACGTGTTGCCGGCCTTGCAGCACACCCTGGGGCCGAATCCGGGCCAGGACAACAACAGCCAGGACGACAGTGGTTACGTGGTCACGGTGGCTGGCAACAGCAGCGACTTTACGGCCGATTTTGGCTACATGCCGGTGGTCACCACGCCGGTGACCCTGTCCTGGTTCAAGGCCACGCGCGACAAGCAATCCGGCGTCACGGTGATCCAGTGGGCCACGGCCACCGAAAGCGGCAATGTCGGCTTCGAGCTGTACCGGCACGACAAAAAGGGCTGGCACAATGTGTCCGGCCTGATTCCGGCCAAAGGCATCAACAGCAGCACGCAGGTCAGCTATCGCTATGAATACCATGGCCCGGCCAGCCAGGAATGGATCATCGTCGATGTGGATGCCCGTGGCGCCAAACGGCCACATGGCATCTGGCAGATGAATCAGGAATATGGCGCCCGTCAGGCTCAGCGCAAAGCCACGGCCTGGCCACAATTCCAGGCGGCCCACAAACGCAAACAGCAGGCAAGCCGTAAAGCCAATGCCAAAGCGCTGAATCGCTACCTGGACAGCTGGCGCACCGCAGCAGACAAAGCCGGAAGCCCACAGGAGAATGACCATGAATAGTTCCAGCACAATTCGCCTGAATCCTTCCTTGCGGTGGCCATTTCTTGTGCGCGTGATGCGCTTTTCCCTGGCCAGCCTGAGTGCTTTGGGCCTGTCTCTGGTGGCTCTGGCTCAAGGCAACCCGCTGCCCGATCAGGCCGTGCCGACACCGGCAATCGCCACGTTGCGCGTGACTGAAACAGGCATCCAGCGGATCACGGCGGCCGAACTGGCCCAGCTGGGCCTGGATATCACCGGCATTCCGGTGGATGCTTTCGCCCTGTTTCGTCAGGGCCAGCCGGTACCGGTGCGGGCCGTGGCTGACAGCAACACCCCGTCAGAACCGGTCGATCGCGTTTTTCACGGCAGCTTTGACCCGGCCCCGGCCATGACCGCCAGCGGCTACCTTGAATTTGTCGGCCAGGCACGCAAAAGCCTCTATCAGGACGGCGAAATGTACGTGCTGAAACTGGGGCAGGGCGTGTCGATGCCGCAAGACACCCGGCTGCCGGACGACAGCATGACCAGCCCGGCCTATTACTGGCAGGAGACCACGCTGGCACCGGACACCGCCTACAGTTTTGCCGCGCCCATCGAAGACCCGTGGTACGCCAAGCGCTTGCTATCCACTGCCGGGCCGCTGAGTGAAACCCTGACCGTGCCGGTTTCCCGGCCGTATCAGACCGGGCCAGCCGCCACGGTCAGCGTACGTGTCTGGGGTGGCACCGACTACCCGCAGGTTCCCGATCACCACGTGCAGCTGGCGGTTAATGGCTCCACCGTGGCCGATGCCCTGTTTGATGGCATCACCGCCCATGAGATCAGCCAGCCAGTGAGCATGGATCAACTGGCCGAAGGCGATCTGCCGCTGACCGTGACCTTGCCCAGGGACTTGCCCACCGCCGCCGATCTGGTGCACGTGGAATCCTGGTCCATCCGTTACCCACGTCAACCGGTGCTGATGGACGGCGCCTTGCAACTGGAAACGGATCAGCCCGCCATTAAACTGCGCGGCGCCCGTCAAACCGCTTACGCCATTTATCGCCAGCACAACGATGGACAGGGCCAGTGGCAACGCATCAGCCATTACCAGCTGCGTGGCCATTGCAGCGCACAGGCCAGCGATGACTGTACGTTGCGCTTTGTGGCCAATAGCACAGGCCAGAACGGCCCGGCGCGCTACGTGATCCAGTCGCAGGATGCCATTCACCAGCCGGTGCCGGAGCTGCCGCCCATGCCCGAAGACATTGTCTCGGACAAGGCCGATTACCTCATCATTGCCCATCCGGATTTCATCGGCCCGGCATTGCAACCCCTGGTGGATTATCACCGGCAGCAGGGCACGGTCAAGGTGGTGGATGTGCGCCAGATTTACGCATGGTTCAGTCACTACAACGTGGACGCGCAGGCCATTGCCGACTACATCGCCTTTGCCGTGGCCAACATGGGCGCCACCCAGGTGTTGCTGGTGGGTGGCGACAGCTACGACTACCAGAACAAACTGGGCCTGGGCGCCATCAGCTTTGTGCCAACCCTCTATGCCCAAACCGATGACCTGATTCGCTACGCCCCGGTCGATGCCAAGCTGGCCGACGTGGACAACGACAACGTGCCGGATGTGGCCCTGGGGCGGCTGTTGGTGCGCAGTGAAGACGAATTACAGGCCGTGGTCAGCAAGATATTGGCCTATGAAAACAAAACCTATGGCAACAGCGCGGTGTTTGCCGCCGACCAGTACGATGCCGGGCAGGGCTATTCCTTCAAGCAGGATGCCCTGGACCTGATTGCCACCTTGCCTGCCGACTGGCAAAACGGCATTGGCCCCAACCAGAAAGCCTTTGTGGATGACGACGGCGTTGCCCAGGCCAGGGCCAAAATCACCCAGGCCATCGAGCAAGGTGTGGCGCTGACCAGTTTTGTGGGCCATTCCGGGCCCAGGGACTGGACCTACAATGGCCTGTTCAAAGCCGCTGATGCGCTGGCCTTGAGTAACGACGGTAAACCGACCCTGGTGACCCAATGGGGGTGCTGGAACACCTATTTCGTGTCCCCGCAGGAAGACACCATGGCGCACGCATTCATGCTCAATGCCAATGGCGGCGCTGCGGCCGTGCTGGGTGCCAGCACGCTGACGCAGGCCGATGCCGAACGCGGTTTGGCCAAACTGGTGTTGCGGAACCTGACCAGCGGCGGCATGAACCTGGGGCAGGCGGTGTTGCAGGCCAAGCAGGAATGGGCCACACAACACCCCGAAGACCTGGATGTGATTCTTGGCTGGAACATCCTTGGCGATCCGGCCACGCGGTTGTGAGTCGCAAGCACCCTGTCTGAACTAGGGAAGCTCTGATCGAATCGTGAACTCGCTTCTCACACCTGAAATGTC
>WGBZ01000093.1 GCA_015494035.1 Lysobacterales bacterium
CAGTCAGCCGCGTTTTTCGGACCGTACCCTGGATGTGGACATTTTGCTATTTGGGGATTTGATCGCGCCACAGTGGCACATTCCGCGTCAGGAAACCCTCACCCAGCCGTATATACTCAAGCCCTTGTGTGATCTGGACCCGGAACAGATTCATCCGGTGGAAAAAGTGCCCATCAAACAGCTGTGGCAGGCCATGCAGGCGCGCGGTCATGCGCCCATTGAGCCGGTGGAATTACTCTGGAAATCTCAATAACAGCCCAAGGATGGCTTCAAAAGGTCAGGTCAGAAGAAAGGCAATCGAGAAGGGGAAATGCTTTAAAACCAAGGCGGTAGCCTGAATAAATCAGGCTACCATTTGGGCTTTGAGTTTTTTCATTGCCGCAGTTTCCAGCTGACGAATGCGCTCGGCGGAAACGCCGAATTTGTCAGCCAGTTCCTGCAAAGTGGCTTTTTTGTCGCTTAACCAGCGACGACGGATAATTTCCAGACTGCGATCGTCCAGTTTATCCATGCCCTGAAGCAACAGGTGATGGTTCCGCTGCCCTTCATCACTGCTGATCAGCAGTTGTTCGGGAGACGGTTCCTGACTCACCAGCCACGATTGCGGCGAAAAATTGTCGTCATCATCGTCGGAAACCGAAGATTCAAAGGAAATGTCCTGCCCATACAGACGGGATTCCATTTCCAGCACGGTTTCTGACTTGACGCCAAGGTCTTTGGCGATGGCATTGACCTCTTCTTCGCGCAACCAGCCCAACCGCTGCTTGGCTTTTCTCAAATTGAAGAACAACTTGCGGTGAGCCTTGGTTGTGGCCACTTTAAGGATTCGCCAGTTCTTGAGAATAAACTCATGAATTTCGGCGCGAATCCAATGCACAGCAAATGAAACCAGCCTGACTTTATAAGACGGATCAAAACGCTTGACCGCCTTCATCAGGCCGATATTGCCTTCCTGGATGAGGTCACCCAGGGGCAAGCCATAACCGGCATAACCGCGTGCAATGTAGACCACAAAACGCAAGTGCGACAGCACCAGTTTGTGCGCCGCCTCAACGTCGTTGTGCTCATGTACACGCTTGGCCAGCTCCCGTTCCTCTGCTTCAGACAGAACAGGAATCTGGTTGACCGCTGTGATGTAGGAATCCAGCGATCCGGTTAATGCAGGCAATGAACTCATGCTTGAAATAGTCAACTCTTTGCTCATATAACTCCCTCCTGATCAAGTAAAAGACGCTGTTGCCCTGGTTAGGCACAACATTGAATTTCACGTGATCTCACAATCGTGGATTAGACTGTCAGTTTGCAGAGAAAGTTCTTGCGTGTTCCTGAACAGGCAACAGCAAGAATTTCATTGTAACGCAAAGACTTACGGTGGTCAAAGTTTGGGTTCACAGAAGCAGAAACTGTATTCTGTAGTATCGCCTTCGGTGGCGTTTTGTATCAGCTGCCAGGCGCTGTCGTTGCTTTCGGTGAGGCGTTTCAGCATGGCCAGTTCCGGGCGACTGCCAAGCTGATCGGCGGACGGTGCCCAGCTGAGGATTTTGGCCGAAGCGCCAAAAAGGAATTTTTCCCAGCCGGATAGCTGCGGCTCCAGGTAGACCACACTGAAGTTGTGCGGGATGCCAGCCAGCTTGGCGGCTTGATCAATCGCTTCATCCAGGTTGCCGATTTTGTCCACCAGTCCCAGCTCCTTGGCCTGGCGACCTGTCCAGACACGGCCCCGGGCAATCTTGTCCACCATGTCCACGTCCAGGTTCCGGTATTTGGCCACCAGGGTGATAAACATCTGGTAGCCGTGTTCAATGCTGCTTTGGATCAGCTCGGCCACTTCTTCATCCAGCGGCAAGTCCGGGCGAAAAGCCCCCACCCATTTGGTGGTGGCCACGCCATCTGTGTGAACCCCGATTTTGTTGAGTGTTTTCGGGTAGCGGATGAGCAAGCCAAAAATCCCGATGGAGCCGGTAATGGTGGCTTCGTCGGCCAGAATGCGGTCGGCGCTCATGGAAATCCAGTAGCCACCGGAAGCGGCCACGTTGCCCATGGAAACCACCACCGGTTTGCCACTGTTTCGCACCGCTTCCACTTCCCGCCGAATCTGCTCGGAAGGAAAGACTTCGCCGCCGGGGCTGTTGACCCTCAACACTACTGCTTTGACCCGGGGGTCGTTTCTGGCCTCGCGCAGCAACGCCGAAGTGGACTCGCCCCCGACAGCTCCGGGTGGCTGTTTACCGGCAGTGATGGCGCCTTCGGCCACAACCACCGCCACTTTGTTGGGCTTGGGCAGGATTTTACGGGCCTTGACCAGGGTCAGGTAATCTTCAAAGTCGATGCGCCGGTAGCCGTCTTCTTCCTCGGCGCTTTTGGTGGCCAGGTACTCTTCCATTTGATGCTGGGTCATGAGCATGTCCACCAGCCCACTGTCCAGAGCCATGCGCGCGCCGTTGCCGTTGTTGTCCTTGAGCAACTTGGCCTGCAGGTCCACGATGCCCTTGAGTTCTTCCACACTCAGGTTGCGACGCGCGGCCACGCCGGTCAGGTAGATGTCCCACAGATCGCCCAGGTAGTGCAGTGCCGCTTCGCGGGCTTCTGGTGACATATTGTTGCGAATGAATGGTTCCGCGGCGGACTTGTATTCGCCCACCCGGAACAGGTGCACGTCGACCCCCAGCTTGTCCAGGGTGTCCTTGAAGTAATTGCGGTAGTTGCCAAAGCCTTGCAGAAAAACAAAACCCTGTGGGTCCAGCAACACTTCGTCGGCCAGCGAGGCAAAGTAGTATTGCGCCTGTGAAAACGTGGAACCAATACCGATCACCGGCTTGCCGGCATTGCGAAACTTGAGCACAGCGCGCTCGATTTCACGCAGATTGGCCAGGCCCGCGCCCCACAGATAGTCGGCGTCCAGCACCAGTACGCTGATTTTGTCGTCAAAAGCCGCCTCATCTATGGCCTTGAGCACATCACGCATGCGGGTCTGCGGGTTTTCAACGCCCTGCATCTGTTCAAAAAACCG
This sequence comes from Lysobacterales bacterium, assembly GCA_015494035.1. Lineage (GTDB taxonomy): Bacteria > Pseudomonadota > Gammaproteobacteria > Xanthomonadales > Marinicellaceae > S144-45. The sequence continues at coordinate 3,011 of WGBZ01000093.1, forward strand.
CTGTGCCGGGGTGCCGCTGTACTCTTCCACCAGATAGCCCTTGGGGGCCAGCACCAACGCGGTATCGGGTTTGAGAACCAGCTTTTTGTTGCCGAAAGCCAGCCACAGGATGGCAAAAAACAACAGCAGAAAAAGCAGGTGACGGGTGAAGTTGGCAATTTTCACCAGGGCCTTGGGCACAAGGCCAAGAATTTTGAGAAGGGAGTGAGAGCTGCGAGCCATAAAATCCGGTTCCTGACGCGGGTTGTTAGCGGATTAAAGAGTAAATCCGTGTAAAAAAGACATGACCGCTCACTTTAACGGCAAAACAAGCAAGTTTCCATAGACCAGAAGTCATATTGACGATTTTTTGTCTCCGCCATACCTTGTTGCTTGTGAGCAGTGGCATTCGGCGCAATAATTGGCAGGTTTTTAACACTGTGGGTGTGCCATGAAACTCCTTTCTGTCTTGTTTTCCTCTTGCCTTCGATTTCGGACTTCTGTTCTGTCCCCGTTCCTGTTGACGGGCTTGTTACTGGGCCAGGCAGTTGTGGCCAAGGTGTCGCCTTCGACGCTGAATACCCAGAAAGCCTGGCAGCAGCACCAGGCTCTGCGGCAGGCCACGCCCTACCATGGGCTGCAGTGGCGCAACATCGGCCCGGTGGTTCAAGGTGGCCGTGTGGTGCGAATTGTCTCCGATCCCACAGACAGTAACCACTGGTTTGTGGCCTATGCCTCCGGTGGTGTGTGGGAAACCCGCAACAACGGCATCACCTTTGAACCGATTACAGATTTCGCCCCGAGCCTGATTGTGGGCGATTTTGCCGTGGACCCGAAAAACCCCAAGGTTTTGTGGTTGGGAACAGGCGAAAATAACTCGTCGCGGTCATCTTATGGCGGTATGGGCGTATTCAAATCCGCCGATGGTGGCAAAAGCTGGCAGGCCATGGGTCTGGCCGAGAGCAATCGCATTGGCCGCATTGTCATCGACAAGGACGACCCGGACACCGTTTACGTGGCCGCCCTGGGGCCGCTTTACACCGACGGTGGCCAACGGGGTATTTACAAAACCACCGATGGCGGCAAAAGCTGGAAGCGGGTCTTGAAAGGCGACCGGAAAACCGGCTTTGTGGATCTGCAGCAGGCCAGCAATGGTGACTTGTATGCAGTGGCCTGGGAGAAAGACCGCAAGGCCTGGAATTTCGTCGAAGGCGGGCCGGGCAGCGCCGTCTACAAAAGCCAGGATGGCGGCAAAAGCTGGAAAAAACTCACCGCTGGCCTGCCTCAGGGACAGTACACCGGTCGCATGGGTGTGGCCGTCAGCCCCACCGACCCGGACATTGTCTACGTGGTGGTGGACAATCAGGAGCCGCTGCCGGAATCGCAATGGGACCTGGGCGACAAGGCCGTCACGGCCAAGCGCCTTCGGCAAATGAGCACGGAAGAATTTCTGCTGCAAGACCCTGTGGCCATTGAGGATTTTCTCAGGGCCAATAACTTTCCACCTGAAATGACAGCCGAAACCCTGCTGGAGCAGGTCCGTTCAGGCCAGGTCAGGCTAAAGGACCTGGTGGGGCGCCTGCAGGACGCCAATGCCAACTTATTCAACCGCGACATCAAGGGGCTCGAAGTCTATCGCAGCTACGACGGCGGTGAGCGTTTTGAAAAAACCCACGACCAGCCATTGAATAACGTGGTTTTTACCTATGGCTACTATTTTGGCCAGGTGCGCGTTGACCCCAACAATCCGGACGTGGTCTACACCATGGGGGTGCCGCTGATTGTCTCTCAGGATGCGGGCAAAACCTGGCAATCCCTGTACGACCCCAAGGTGCACGCGGATTTCCATGAATTGTGGATTGACCCAGCGGACTCGCGTCACCTGCGCGCCGGTAATGACGGCGGCGTGGATGAAAGTTTCGATGGCGGTAAAAACTGGCGCAAGCTGGACTACCAGCCGGTGGGTCAGTTCTACACCATCGCCGTGGACAACAAAAAGCCCTACAACGTCTATGGCGGTTTACAGGATAACGGCACGTTGACTGGCTCCAGCGCCACCGACTGGCGTCAGGGCGAATCCTGGCGACAGCTGTTTGGTGGTGATGGCATGCATGTGGCCATTGACCCGCGCGATGACACCAAATACGTGGGCTTTCAGTTTGGCAATTATTACCGCCTGAACAAGCAGGGCAGTCACCCCATTCAGCCGCATAACTACGTGGGCCAGAAAGAGCCGCTGCGGTTTAATTGGAACACGCCGGTTATCCTCTCCCCCCACAATCCGGACATTGTCTATTTTGGGGCCAACAAGCTGTTTCGCAGTTTCAACCGGGGTGACAAATGGCAGCCCATCAGTCAGGACCTGAGCAATGGCCCCAAAGAAGGCGATGTGCCTTTTGGAACCATCACCAGCATCAGCGAATCGCCACTGGAATTCGGCCGCCTGTGGGTGGGCACCGATGACGGCAATGTCTGGTTCAGTCCCGATGGGGGTCACCAATGGAAAAAAATCAGCAAGAAATTGCCAAAAGGGCTGTGGGTCAGCCGGGTGCACGCGTCACCGCATGACAAGAACCGGGTCTGGCTGGCGCTGAACAATTACCGCAATGATGATCTTGGCGCGTATGTGTATCGCAGTGACGATGCGGGCATGCACTGGCGCAGCATCAGCGCTAACCTGCCAGCTGAACCGGTCAATGTCATTCTGGAAGACCCGCACCAGCCGGAGCTGGTGTACGTGGGCACCGACAAAGGCATTTATGCGTCCGCAAACGGTGGCCAATCCTGGCAGATGCTGGGCAATAACCTGCCCACGGTGCCGGTGCATGACCTGGCGCTGCAGGCCCGTGATCGTGAACTGGTGGCCGGGGCTCACGGCCGCAGTGCCTGGGTGCTGAAC
>WGBZ01000094.1 GCA_015494035.1 Lysobacterales bacterium
ACTGGAGAACTCGCCAGTCAGGGAAGAGGTGACCCGTGCCTGGGCAGAAAAACACAGGGGAACGGCCACAAAAAACGCCACATTGCGTGTGCTTTTGCGGAGGCGTTCCGCCACTGTTTTACCGCTGATGCGTGTGTGTGTTTTCAACAATTGTCCCGTAGCCACTTTTGTGGTGATTTGTGAGATGAATATTGGCAAAAAAACAACAATCTGTCAACCAATTGAGTCAGTCTCGTAGATATGACGCTAAATAAGTGTGAAGCCGATCACCAAAGAGGCGCTAGTGGCAAAAAAACAACAAAAAGTCGAGGCAAATATGCCAAAGCGTGTCACTGATTCCGGGAAAGACGGTCTTGGCCCTCTGCCTGAACCGGTCATGCTTGCTATTGGCGGTTCGGACACTTCGTCCGGGGCCGGAATTCAAAGGGATTTGCTCACGGCCAACCGGTTTGGGGTACGCTGCCTGACCGCCGTCGCCTGCCTGACCAGTCAGACGGATGAGGCGTTTTTTTCGCTGATGCCGGTTCCGACTGAATTTGTCCGGGCCCAGGTTAAGGACATGCTCTCACAGTTTCCGGTGGGCATAATTAAAACCGGCGCCCTGGCCACTGCTGAAGTGGTCAAGGCCGTGGCTGCAGAAATCCGCCACAGCTCAGCGCCTGTGCTTGTTGATCCCGTTCTCGGCAGCAGCGCCGCTGGCCCCTTTGCAGACAAGGACCTGGCATTGGCCTATCGCCACCATCTCTTGCCTCAGACCTGGTTGCTGACGCCCAACCAGGTCGAGTTGGAACAACTGGGAGGCCTGGAAACGGTCTTTGCCACAGGCGTGGCCTATGTGCTGGTGACCGGTGGTGATTCACCACACGTGGTGGATCGTCTGTATTCACCGCAGGGCCTGATGCAGGAATTTGAGCACGAAAAACTGCCGCTGCACCTGCATGGCACCGGGTGCCGGTTTGCTTCTGCGTTGTGCGCCCTGACCTTGGCGGGTGAACCCCTGCTGGATGCCACAGTCGGGGCGATGGAATATGTGCGACAGGAGATTGTGCACTGGGGCATGCCTGCCAGCCCGATAGGGAAGCTCTGATTGAATCTGGACGAAGCAGATTATGCGGGAAATGTTCGAGAACAAGGCGGAGTTCGCAGCTAATAGCCGGCTATTAGCAAGAGCTTCAACGCAGTTATCGGACATTTCAGGCGTGAGAAGCGAGTTCATGATTCGATCAGAGCTTCCATAGAAAGATAACTTTGGTTTAACGCCCGAATTGGTATAATCAGCGGCCACGTTGGCCAATACGGGCGACAAACCAATAAACGACGACCAGCACGATCAGATACAAGTAAAATAGAAGGAATCGGAATTAGTGAACAACACAATAGAAACACGTCCTGAAACCCGCAGGAAAGGCCTGCTGATTTTGATGGGCCTGGTGACCTGTCTGTCACTGCCCGGGGGGCTTTTTGCCGCTGGTAACGCCCATCAGGCCAGCCGCACGTTGCAGGTCAAGACAGTGCCTTTGACAGTTTCCACCAAGGCTGAAAAGGCTTCAGCCAATGTGCTGGAGCGGGGTTACTCAATGAAAGCCCCTAAAGTCATGCAAAGTTCGGCACGGATCAACGCCAATGGCCAGCTCAGCAAGGAATGTTCCGATGTGATGACCGCGGAAAAAGACCTGATTATTAAAAATGGTCGCAAGGAGGTGTCGCAATGAGCCGCCTGACAAATAGACGCTTCGTTACTGGTTCATTGCCATGGCAACGGGCATTTCATGCTGTTTTTCTGATTCTGGTCGGTCTAGTTGGTCAGGTACACGCGGCCACCATTGGCAATAACGAGACCGTCACCATCACCTTGCCTGCCCAGGCTTTGACCACGGACCTGTGGGTGGATTTGCCCGCTGGCAGCAAGGCGCTGAATATCGAGTTGAGTAATGCCCCGGCCAATGTGGATGTTGACTTGTTTGTCCGTTATGGCCAGCCATTTACCGGCACTAGCGCCACCGAGCTGAGCAATCAGGCCGACTACCATTCCATTGCGGCGGATTCGGATGAATGGCTTCACTTGACAGAGGCCATGGCACCGCCGGTGAAGGCCGGGCGTTGGTACATTGCTCTGGTCAATTACGCCCAGACCCAAGTCAGCGTGGACCTGACCGCCAGCTACAACAGCCAGCCCGTGCCCCGGGCCGAGATTATTTTTCAGTTTGACAACACCGCCAATGGCTGCAAGATTGACGGCTGGAACGACCCGGCCCCGTTTACGCCGGTGGCGGGTAATAACGCCACGACAGTGGGTCAGGCCCGCCGCAATGCCGCCACCAAGGCTGCGGAATTACTGGCGGAATCCCTCACCAGCAGTGTGCCCATCGTGATTCAGGGTTGCTGGCCGGATGACCTGGAAACCTCCCAGGAATCGGCTGTGCTGGCCAATGCCGGCCCAAATCGCATCGGCCTGAATTACCCCGGCTTGCCGCTGCGCGATGTGTGGTACGGGCAACCCGTGCTGGAACGCCTGGCCGGTACGGAATACTGCCGCATTGTGGGTGGCACCGATTGCAACATTCCCACCATTACGGCCAATTTCAACCCGAAAATCGACACCAATGCCGGTCTTGGCAGCACGCGCTGGTTTTATGGCCTGGATTCCACTTCGGCCGGAAACAATGTGGACTTCATTTCCACCGCCATGCACGAAATCACCCACGGCCTGGGCTTTGTCAGCCTGGTCTGGGTCGGTGAAGACAAAGACTTTGTCTGTTTTAATGGCCAACCGGCAGTTCATCACACTGCAGGCAGCAAGTTCTGTGGTCTGGATGACGTGTTTTCACTGGAGCTGGTGGATTACAACGGTGGCGATGTGGTGCCGTTTATGGAACTGGACGACAGTCAGCGACTGGCGGCCATGCAATCGCGCAATGAATTGCAATGGATCGGTGAAGAGGCGGCCCAGTCCGAACGCAATATTTTCAAGGACGAAAATGCCGGCTACGTACTCATGTACGCGCCCTCCACCCTGGAACCGGGTTCCAGCGTTTCGCACCTGTTCCAGTCCGATAACCCCTTTGGCACCTCTTATCACGAGCTGATGACGCCCAAACAGCGGGATAACCTGCGTGAACTGGGTCTGGCAGAGCCCATGTTGTGGTCCGTGGGCTGGAATCCCCAGCCGAAAAATAACGTAACCATCCAGCCGGGCATGTGGTATGACCGCGCCCATGATGGTCATGGCATGGTGATCGAGCCGGTCACCGATAATCTGTATTACATTCTGTTCTATACCTACGATGATAGTGGCAACCCGGAATGGATGGCCTCGACGGCGTCAGTGGAAAACGGCGTGTTCAATATCACCAATAATGCCGACAGCCTGATCCGGTTCCTGTATGACTACAACATTGGCGCCAACCCCGATCAGCGTGCACACAACCCAGACCCGGCAGTCAGTGGCAGCCTGAAAATTGACTTCAATGCCTCGGCAGCCAACGAAAGCGCCTGTCAGGATGGCGTTGATCGTGGCAATAACCAATTGGCTGTGGCCACCTGGCAAGTGAATGACACCAGCGGCAGCTGGTGCCTGCAGCCGCTGATTGCCGAGTCTGCCTACCCCAGCCCGAACCTGGAAGGTAGCTGGTGGGCCGGTCTGGCTGACCAGGGGTGGGGCTTGTCACTGGTCTTTTTCAATGACAGCATCGGCGTGGTGCTGTTTTATTACGATGCCGATGGCCAGCCTCGCTGGGCCATTGGTACCCAGAGCGGCTTCCAGATTGGTCAGGAAATCACCGTCAACCTGATGGAAAAACACGGTTATGCGCGCACGGCCACGCCAGTGCCATTAACGGAGACACAAGCTGGCACCATCACGTTGTTGCTGAACAGCGCCACCGGCACCCTGGGGCAGGACGGGGAGATTGTTGATCTGGATGTAACCTATCGCGGCAGCGAAGGGGGACGTTGGCAACGCAGCCATTTGCCCATCACCATCGGTACCAAACCAGCCGATTAAGTCCTGGTATTAATACGGAGGCCGGTCGTTGTGACTGGCCCCGGACACAAGCGATACGGACACTAAGGAGCCTCTGATTGAATCGTGACACGGCATCTTGCGGCGTAAAATCGTCCATTTCTGCGTTGCAAACCTTCACAATAGCTTGCTATTGCGTGTGGTTTGCGCCTTGAACTGAACAATTTTACACTAGAATCTGTTCGCATCAGATTCAATCAGAGGCGCACTAAAAAACCCCGCCTAGAACGGGGTTTTTTAGTGTCGGCTCGGCTTTCATGCTCGCGAGTCAGCGAGCCACTGAAGTGAAGACTTAAGTCAGCCGCTCAACAATGGCTTGGGCAAAGTCTCCGGTGTGGCTGTTTCCACCCAGGTCCGGAGTCAAGCGATCCTTGTCCGCCAGCACGCCGCGAATGGCCTCGCGGATCGCGGTGGCCTTTTCGCCCAGGCCCAGGTGTTCCAGCATCAAGGCGGCGGCCAGGATTAATGCGGTGGGATTGGCAATTTTCTTGCCGGCAATGTCCGGTGCCGAACCATGTACGGCTTCAAAAATGGCCTTGTCCTTGCCTATATTGGCACCCGGTGCCATGCCCAGGCCACCCACCAATCCAGCGCACAGGTCGGAAATGATGTCGCCAAACAGGTTGGTGGTGACTATCATGTCGAAGCGTTCGGGGTTCATTACCAACTGCATACAGGTGTTGTCCACAATCAACGAATCAAATTCGATTTCCGGATAGTCTTTCGCCACTTCTTCGCAGACTTCCAGAAACAGGCCCGAGACGTTTTTCATGATATTGGCCTTGTGCACGGCTGTCACTTTTTTGCGATTGGCCTTGCGCGCGGTCTCGAAGGCAAAACGGGCGATGCGCTCGGAGCCTTTCCGGGTCACAATGATTTTTGCCTCGGCATAGGTGCGGTCATCGTTGATCATGGAGCCTTCGCCCATGTAGGCGCCTTCTGTATTTTCGCGCACGGTGATCACATCGACATTGTCATAACGGGACTTGGTGCCGGGAAAGGTGATGGCCGGGCGCAGGTTGGCATACAGGTCAAAATGCCGGCGCAAAGCCACGTTGATGGAGCTAAAGCCCTTGCCAACCGGTGTGGTCAGCGGGCCTTTCAGGCAAATGCCGTTTTTGGCGATGGTTTCCAGGGTTTCCGGTGGTAACAGCTCACCGGTTTTCTCCAGTGCGGCCAGTCCGGCGTCAACAAATTCGTACTCGAAACCGGCGCCGGTGGCATCCAGCACTTGCAGCGTGGCGTCCATGATTTCCGGCCCGATGCCGTCCCCTTTGATGACAGTAATGGTTTTGCTCATGTCGATATCCGTGGTTAGTATGCGAAAATGGGCGCCATTATAACAAAGCCAGTCAAACAAGCGTTCGAAAAAACATGCCAAGAATCGTTGCCATTTCCACCTCGAGAGCCGACTACAGCCACCTCTACTGGCCATTGCGCGCCTTGCAGGACGCCCCGGGCATTGAATTGACCGTCATCGCCACCGCGGCGCATGCGGCCACAGCTTTTGGCCACACCGCCGACGAAGTGCGTGCTGATGGTTTTGCTGTTGAAGTGATCGAGTCCCTGCTGGATTCGGACAGCGACGTGGGAGCGGCCAAAACCATCGGTTTATGCACCGTGGCGTTGGCCGATGTGTTGGCGCGTCTGCAGCCGGATCTGTTGCTGTTGATTGCCGATCGCTATGAAATGCTGGCCCCGGCCAGTGTGGCCCTGGCGTTACGCATTCCCATGGCCCATATTGAAGGCGGTGACATCAGTGAGGGCGCCATTGACAATGCGGTGCGTAACGCCCTGACCAAGATGGCGCATCTGCATTTTACGCCCACCCGGGACGCCGCCCGACGCGTCATTGCCATGGGCGAGGAACCCTGGCGCGTGCATCACAGCGGCGCCCCGTCACTGGATCATCTGCACCATTCGGATATTGCCGATGCCAACCGCATAAATGCGCTGCTGGGTTTAACGCCGCAGCGACCAGTCACTGTTGTGGCCCAGCATCCGTTGACCCTGGCGGCAGACACCACTGCAGAGCTGGATGCTGTGCTGGAAGCCCTGAGGGACTGGCCGCAGCAGATCGTTTTCTGCTACCCCAATGCGGACATGGGTTCCCGGGACATGGCGTGCCGCCTCACGGAATTTTGTGCCAGCCGGAACGATGCCCAGGTGGTCACCAACCTGCCGGCGCCGGACTATTTTGGTCTGCTGAAACGGGCCAGCCTGATGCTGGGCAACTCCTCCAGCGGCATCATGGAGACCCCCTCACTGGGTTTGCCTTGTGTCAATGTGGGTCGGCGGCAGCAGGGTCGCCAACAGGCCAGCAATACCTTGCAGGCCGAGGCCACTGCCGAAAGCATTCGGCAAAAAATGCACAAGGCAGTGTCTCCACCGTTTGTGGCTGCCTGTCAGGGCATTGAAAATCCTTATGGTGATGGCCAGGCAGCGCAACGAATTGCCCGTGTGCTGACCGCTTTGCCGGAACGTTTTGCCTTGTTAAACAAAAAGGAATGGCTGTGAGAACGCCAGGTTCTGGGCGACCAGACTCCTCTCTGCAGCAAGAAACCGGCAGCAGTGGATCAACCGACCGATTCGCTATTCCCCTGGCGCGCCCCGATATCAGCGAGCTGGAAAAAACGCTGGTGGCCGAGGTCTTGGCCAGTGGCCAGTTGTCGCGAGGGGAGTTTCTGCAACGGTTTGAGTCCGCGGCGGCGACGGCCCTGGAAATGCCTTGCGCCGTGGCCACTTCGTCTGGAACCGGCGGACTGATACTGGCCTTGCAGGCACTGGGCATCAAAGCCGGCGATGAAGTCATCACCGCCAGCTACACGGTACCGGCCACGGTCAATGCGATTGTGGCTCTGGGCGCCCGGCCGGTGCTGGTGGACATCGAAGAACGCACGCGTGGGCTGTCGCCGGTGGCGGTGGAAAAAGCGCTCACTGAGCGCAC
>WGBZ01000095.1 GCA_015494035.1 Lysobacterales bacterium
GCCCAAAAGGTTCACAAAACAGCAAAAATCCGGGCCGGTCATTGCGGGCTTATCTGTTAGAATTATTCTGGCCTGTTGACTGACATTTTTTGTCACCCAGGCACGATTCAGCAAGTGGATCTGACAGACCGAACACCCATCGAAAGCACGCTGTCATCCGCAAGCCAGGAAAGGCCATCATGGGCTAACATTCGATCTGACAATCTAACAGAAGGAACCCGGCATGAAAATCGGCTTTGTGATGGACCCCATTGGAAGCATCAATCCGGTCAAGGATTCCACTTTTGCCATGTTGCTAGAGGCACAGCGTCGAGGCCATGAAATCCATTACCTGACCGACAGTGATTTGTATGTCAGCCATCACCAGCCGCGTGCCATCAGTCGAAAGCTGACCGTCCAGGACAACCCGGATAACTGGTTTCGCAAAGGCCCGGAACAGGATATGGCACTGGCGGAACTGGACGCGATTCTCATGCGCAAGGACCCGCCGTTTGACATGGAATATGTTATGGACACCTACGTGCTGGACCTGGCGCAAGCCCAGGGCGTTCTGGTGGTCAATCGTCCCCAAGCCCTGCGCGATGCCAATGAAAAGTTCTTTACGGAGTTTTTTCCCGACCTGAGTCCCGACTCGTGCGTGTCGCGTAACCCGCGCTTTCTCAAGGCATTTGTTCGCGATCATGGCCAGGCCGTGATCAAACCCATGGACGGCATGGGCGGGGCTTCCATCTTTAAAACCGCGAGCGACGACCCCAATCTCAACGTGATTCTGGAAACGGTGACCGCAAACGGCCAGCGCACCGCTATCGCCCAGGCGTATATCGAAGCCATCAGTGATGGCGACAAGCGGATTCTGTTGGTAGATGGCGAAGCCGTTCCCTATGCCCTGGCGCGCATCCCTGCCAGTGATGATTTTCGCGGCAATCTGGCTAAAGGCGGCCGCGGTGAAGGGCGTCCACTAACCGAGCGCGAATGGCAGATCGCCCGGCGCGTCGGCCCAGTATTGCGCGAAAAAGGCATACTGTTTGCCGGCATCGACGTCATTGGCGGTCACCTGACAGAAATCAACGTCACCAGCCCCACCTGCATCCGGGAACTGGACAAACAGTTCGGGCTCAATATTGCCGGCCAGTTATTCGATGCCATCGAAAATCGCTTGAACGACTGACCCATGTCCTCCCCCCGCCGCGCAGCGACACAATCCTCCGTCAGCGGTGCACCACGGATAGGCACCAGTGACCGCATGAGCCTCACGTTCACCCTCGCCACCTTGCTGGTAGCGGCTTTAGTGTTTGGCATCTCGTTTGTGAACCAGGCAAAAAAGAGACCACAGCACCTGCCCACCCTGGACGTGATACTGGTGCAGAAGAAAAACACCGATGCGCCGGAAAAAGCGGATTTCCTGGCCCAGTCCAACCAGCAAGGCGGCGGCAACAATGAGGAAAAATCGCGGCCACAGAACCTGATATCCGGCCCCACGCCCGACCAGGCCGGCTTGTCACCGGTACAAATGCGCAAATCCATCCCCAAGCCCAGCGTGCAAAAACACGAACAGCTGATCAGCAACCTCAATGCCCGCACCCAGGTACTGGCGGATGAAAAACCCGACAAGGAAAAAAAGCCACAAAAACCGCGCAAGAAGGCGGAACTTGAAAACCTGGCCATGGCCAAACTTGAAAACGAGATTTCCGACCGCATAAAAAAGTACGCGCGCAAGCCAAAGAAAAAATACATTTCGGCCAGCACGCGCGAAGACATCTACGCACGCTACTTGCATGGCTGGGCCGCCCAGGTCAAACGCATGGGTAATCTCAACTACCCGGAAGAAGCCCGCCGCCGGCACCTGACCGGCGAGCTGATACTGAGTGTCGGCATTCGTCGTGACGGCAGTGTGGCGGAAATCCTGGTGCTCAAACCGTCTGGCCACCGCGTACTGGACAACGCGGCCAGGCACATCGTGGAAATCAGCGCACCCTTTGCGCCCTTGCCAGAAAACAGCGCAGAAGACATACTGTACATCACCCGCACCTGGCAATTTTTGCCCGGTAACCGGATAAGGACCCAATAAGCACCCATGAACCTGAAAAACCAATTCCTAATCGCCATGCCAGACCTGGAAGAATCCCCCTTCGACCAGGCCGTGGTGCTGATGGTGGATCACAACGACGAAGGCGCCATGGGTCTGGTGCTCAACCAGCCTGGCACCACCTCACGCAAGCTGCTGTTCGAAAAACTCAAGCTGCCCACCGACCGCCTCAGCCAACCCGATGAACCCATCCTGCTGGGCGGGCCGGTGGCGCCAGAACGGGGTTTTGTCCTGCACGACGGGCAACGCGACTGGGAAAACACCTTCGATATCAGCGAACAGCTCAAGCTCACCACCTCCACCGACATTCTCGATAGCATTGCCCACGGCGAAGGGCCGGAAAACTGGCTGTTTGCCCTGGGTTATTCCGGCTGGGATGCTGGCCAGCTGGAAGAGGAAATTCGCCAGAATGCCTGGTTGACCAGCCCCAGCGATCGCGCCCTGATTTTTGATCAGCCGCTGGAAAAACGTTGGCAGCTGGCACTCAATCAACTGGGCGTGCAGCCAGACCAGATCACTGCTTTTCACGGCCATGCCTGAACCGTCTGCCATCACGCGTGTGCTGGGTTTTGATTTCGGCATGAAGCGCACCGGCGTGGCCGTGGGCCAAACCATCACCGCTTCGGCCAATGCCCTGGCCACCGTTAAAAGCGCCCAGGCTGGCCAACCCGACTGGCCTGCACTGGACGCACTGGTCAGGGAATGGCAGCCGGACGCACTGGTGGTGGGCATTCCGGTGAATATGAATAATGAAGAACAGCCCATAACCAAGGCGGCGCGGGGCTTTGCCCGACAACTCCACTCACGCTACAGCCTGCCTGTTTTCGAAGTGGACGAACGACTCACTTCCAAAGCAGCCCAACGCGAATTTATTCAGGCCCGTCAAAGCGGCCAGGCGCGGCGCAAGGACATCGGCAAACTGGATGCCCACGCTGCCAAACACATTCTTGAAACCTGGTTATCCACCCAGTCATGAAGCACTTTACCGACATCAACGACCTTGACCGCGAAGATATCCTGCGGCTGTTCCAGCTCGCCGACAAGCTGCAGGCCATGAGCGACAAAAAACGCGCCAAACAGCTGCGCGGCAAAACCCTCATGCAGCTGTTTTTTGAAAACAGCACCCGCACCCGGGTCTCGTTTGAACTGGCCGCCAAACGACTGGGCGCCACCCTCATTAACGTGGACATTGCCCAC
>WGBZ01000096.1 GCA_015494035.1 Lysobacterales bacterium
GAGGGCTTTTTTATCATGAACCTATTATAAAAAAATCCCCGCCAGAGCGGGGACTTTGTCAGCAGTCTGACCCCGCGCTGGCGGGGTTTTTTATGGTGCTGAAAGCTGGCGCGGGTTTAGTGCACGTCTTTGAAGTATTCGCGTTTCAGCAGGTAGGCCAGGAAGGTGAATACCACCAGGAACAGCAAGACCCACGGGGCCAGGCGCGTGCGGATCAGTTGCGCCGGTTCGCCCACGTAGTCCAGGAAGTTGACGATGTCGCGCACGGTGCGTTTGTATTCTTCTTCGCTCATGACGCCTTCGCGAATTTTTTTGAAGTGTGTCAGCTCGCGGGTTTCGATGCCGTGGTCGTCGGTGTGGGTTTCAAATTCAGCCACCTTGATGCCTTCCAGGCGCCACAGGACATGGGGCATGGAGGCGTTGGGAAATACCTTGTTGTTCCAGCCGATGGGACGGCTCGGGTCGGCATAAAAGCCCAGCAGGTAGTTGTACAGCCAGTCCACGCCGCGCGCTTTGGCCACCACGGTCAGGTCAGGCGGCGCCTTGCCAAAGAACTTTTCACCCTGTTCCGGCGTCATGGCTGTTTGCATCAGGTCGGTGACGTTGGCGCCGGTAAAGATCAGTGACTGTTTGACTTCTTCATCGGTCAGCCCAAGGTCTTTGCCGGTGCGGTTGTAGCGTTGGTACTGCAGGGAGTGGCAGCCACTGCAGTAAGTCATGAAGTATTTGGCGCCATTGATGAGCGAGGCCTTGGAACGGATGTTGGTGTTGGCCGGTTCCAGTTCCGCGCCGCCGCTGTTGGCTTGCGCCGTGAGGCTGGCCAATGCCAGCAAGGCAATCAGTGCTAACTTTTTCATTAGTGTGTCAACCTCTCTGGAATCGGTTCATAGTAATGGTGCTTGGCCTCGTAGCGGCTGTAAAAGTACAGGAACACGAAGTAGCCGAAGTACAGCACGGTAAAGATCTGTGCCATGAGCTTCTGGGTGGCGCTGCCTGATTGCAGCCCCAGGTAGCCCAGGCCCACAAAGGAGATAACGAAGATAGCCAGTGCCACCTTGTAAGGCCATTTGCGGTAGCGGATGGAGCGCACCGGGCTAACGTCGATCCACGGCAGCAGGAACAGTACGATGATGGCACTGAACATAACCACCGCGCCCCACAGCGGGTCGGGAATGGCGCGCAACATGGCGTAGAACGGCGTGAAGTACCACACGGGTTTGATGTGCTCAGGCGTTACCATGGGATTGGCCGGCACGTAGTTGTCGTGCTCCAGGAACAGGCCGCCCAGGTCGGGTTTGAGCAGAATGATGCCCATGAAGATAATCAGGAAGAAGCCCACGCCAAAAATGTCCTTGACGGTGTAGTAGGGGTGGAACGGAATGCCATCCAGCGGCTTGCCGTTTTCGTCCTTGTGTTTCTTGATGTCGATGCCGTCGGGGTTGTTGGAACCCACCTGATGCAGTGCCGCCAGGTGCAGGATGACCAGAAACACGAGAATGAAGGGCACCAGCACCACGTGCAGGGCAAAGAAGCGGTTGAGGGTGGCGTCGGAAATCAGGTAGTCGCCCCGCACCCATTCAACAATCTGTTCGCCATAGCCGGGAACGACGCCAAACAGCGAGGTGATCACCTTGGCGCCCCAGTAGGACATATTGCCCCAGGGCAGCACGTAGCCCATAAAGGCTTCGGCCATGAGGGCCACGTAGATGAACATGCCGATGACCCACACCAGTTCGCGCGGTTTCTTGTATGAACCATACAGCAGGCCGCGGAACATGTGCAGGTAGACCACCACGAAAAACATGGAAGCGCCGGTGGTGTGCAGGTAGCGGAGCAGCCAGCCCCATGGCACATCGCGCATGATGTATTCGATCAGGCCAAAGGCCTGTTTGGCATCGGGCTTGTAGTGCATGGCCAGCCAGATGCCGGTCACAATCTGGTTCACCAGCATCAGCAGGGCCAGGGAACCGAAGAAGTACCAGAAATTGAAGTTTTTCGGCGCGTAGTACTGGGCCAGGTGCTTGTTCCAGAATTCGGTCACGGGCAGGCGTTCATCCATCCAGTCGAGGAATCGTCCGGCGACGTTCTTGCTTGCGGCTTTACCCATTATGCTTCTCCTTCAGCCAGTTGGCCGATGATGACTTTGGTTTCGCCCACGTACATGTAGGGGGGAACCACAAGGTTGGTACCGGCTGGCGAGCCTTTGAAAACACGCCCGGCCACGTCAAAACGGGAATTGTGGCAGGGGCAGTAGAAGCCGCCTTTCCACTGCTCATCAAATGGTTGTGGCACCATTTCGGGAATGTATTTGGGTGAGCAGCCCAAGTGGGTGCAAATGCCCACGCCAATCCAGTATTCGGGCTTCAGCGAGCGGTGGATGTTCTTGGCAAACGGCGGTTGAATGCTGTGTTCGCTCAGGGGATCCTTCAGGCGCGGGTTCAGCTCAGGCAGCACCGCCAGTTGTTCCGGCGTCCGGTGAACGATAAAAATGGGCTGGCCACGCCAGCTGACCTGCAGCATTTGGCCGGCTTCCAGTTTGGAAAAATCGGCTTCCACCGGCCCACCGGCGGCTTTGGCGCGTTCGCTGGGCAACCAGGATTTAATAAACGGGACCGCCGCAAAGCCCACGCCGATGGCGCCCACCACGGAGGTGGCGATCAGCAGGTTGCGTCGGTTGGCATTGACTTTTTCAGTCATGGTACTTCCCCTGAAGTGATGGTTGGGATCTGGATTGTGATGGTTGTGGTGCGGGCATGGCGCAACCGGCGGCAATGGCTCAGGCCGTCACCGTCGCAATAAGCCCTTAAGGCGTTAATTTTACTAAACATTTTGCCCTGACCACAACCGATGTTTGATTTCATTTTGGCAAAAGCATCCCGTACAATGACTCAGGTCAAACCTTCAGGACAAATGCGCAGCGCATGAAACAGTTTAAGGATATCCTCGGTTTTGTTCTCAAATCGGTTATTGCCGGCCTGGCACTGGCTTTTGTGCTGGTGCTGTGGCAACGCTATGAACCGGCCCGCAACGGTGCTTCAACGCCTACGCCAGCGTCAGACCCACCCGCGTCTGGCACTATCGCCGCGCCGTTCAGTTATGCCGACGCCGTGGCCAGGGTATCGCCCTCGGTGGTTAGTATTTACGCCACCACCACCTTAACCCGGCACCGCATTCTGGCGCCGGAACTGCAGCGTTTTACCGGTATCGTCAAACTGGGGCCGAGTGAGACGTTTACGCGTGAATACCTGGGTTCCGGGGTGATAGTGTCCGAAGACGGTTATCTGGTGACCAACTACCACGTGGTGAAAAATGCCAATGAGATCGCGGTGGCGC
>WGBZ01000097.1 GCA_015494035.1 Lysobacterales bacterium
CCGTGATGGTGGCCAACCTGGCCCCACGCAAAATGCGTTTCGGGGTTTCCGAAGGCATGGTGCTGGCCGCCGGGCCGGGTGGTGAGGACATTTTCCTGCTGCAACCGGACACAGGCGCCACCCCGGGGATGCGCGTCAAGTAAGACCGGCCCGCTTTGTGGCCAGCACCGGACCTTTTCAAGCCTGGGGCTGGCCTGTCAAACCGGGCAGAATCAACTCAAACACAACCCCCGCTGCCGGAGTGGCGGTGTTGCGAGCCTGTACCCGGCCGCCGTGGTGTTCGGCAATCAACCGTAACAGGTATAGGCCCAAACCCAGGTGATGTGAGGCTGGCTCAGCGCCTGATGTGCTCTGCTGGCGCTGGCTGATGAGGCTGTCAAACAGCTGCGCGGGCCTCAGGCCGTCAGGCAGGCGCGAACCACTGTTAAACACCACCAACACCACCTCCGGCCCATCCGGCCCCTGGCTTTTTTCTGCCCGCACTTCGATAAAGCCATCCACGGGCGTGAAATCGCCTGCATTGTCCAGCAGTTTATCCAGCCCCTGGGCCAGCAAATCCAGTGATGCTTGCACCTGCAACGGTTCATCAGCCACCGTAAGCCGTAAATCCGGCATCAACACACGCCGTGCCGCCACATACTGACGCAGAAAAGGCAGCAGATCCACCGTTTCCAGCGGTGTGTTTTCCAGTGCTTCATGCAGCCGGCTCAGCCCCGACAGCTGATTGAGGATAAAACGCATGCGGGCCGTGCCTGCCTGCGCCCGTTGTACATAAGCTCGGTGTTCAGGACTGTTTTCCCCGGATGAATCACAGGCCTGTTCGGAAATTGCCTGCAAGTTATCCAGGGAACCTTGCACCATGGCCAGGGGAGTTTTCAGCTCGTGCGACAAGCGCGAGCCAAAACCTTTCAGGTACGCGGTGTGATCGCGCACCTTGTGCAGCAGCGCGGCCAAACCCCGGGCCAGTTCGCCAATTTCATCAGCAGATTGCTGTCCGGGCAGGTCAGTCTGCACACGGCCGCGTGTGTCCAGAGCGTGTTGCAGCGAGCGGTTCAGGCGTCGCACCCGATAAGCCAGCACGCTGGCATAGAGCAAATAGACCAGCAATAAAACCGCGATCAGCGCAAGCGCCATCACCGCGCCACGCAGCAAGGTGTGCATCAATGACTGCTGCTCATCGCTCAGGGGTTGACGAAGGATCAGCCAGCCATCGGCCAGCGGCACTTGAGCCAGCACCGTGGTGCTGTAATCAGCCCCCTCAGTGTGCCAGCGCACACCAAAACCTGAATGGGAACCGGGCCCCGGCTCGTCGGCAGAATGCCCGGCTTCCGGCAATGCCTCTTGCGGCCAGCGATTCTGCCAGGGCGCCGCTGGCATGGAATCAGCCGGAGCGAACAGCCAATGGTAGATCAGTCCCTGCAACCATTGCCACGGTTTGCCCGGACGTGCTTGTGAGACCGGAGTGCTAGCCAGGATCCAGCCATGGCGGTTCAGCACCAGCGCCTGGGCACGGTTTTCGCCTGACTCGGCCAGCAGGCTGCGCAGTTCGCTAGCCAGCGGGTGTTTTTCATCAATCAATGGCCACAAGGCAATGGTATCGGGGGCGTCCGAACTGAGGGTACCAGTCATGGCAGGCGTTTCGGGGCTGTCAGCGCCGTCACGGGCCGCAAAGCCCAGGCGTTGCAGGGACAGCGAAGCCGGCAGGCGCATTTCCAGCACATAGCCATCGGCCAGTTCATGCCAGACACCCTGCCACTGGCTGAAACCTGCCGGAGAGACAGCAACAGCGCGCAAGCGGCCTTCCGGCTGGCGGTTGAAAACCAGCCTCTGGTTACGACCGTTCAGCACCAGCCCCAACACCACCCGGTCAGCCAGCCTGGCGGCGTCGGAATCCGGGGAGCCTGCCTCATCAAAAGGCGGATGCGCGATTGGCCCATGATCAGAAGGCAGGTTGCGGGTGGTATCGAAAACCCGCAGCCACAGCCACCAGTGGCCGTACCCATCCTTGCCAACGCGCAGAGCCGAATGCAGCGGTGTTGTGTCTGGTGCTGTGTCTGGTGTTGTGTTTATGGCCTGTGCTTGCTGCCCCGGTACGGCTAATTGGCCAAATTCATGCGCGGCGACGCCGGCCCAGTCATCATCACTGCCATCGGCCTGCATGTCATTACCCAACGCGGCCACCGGAAAGCCGTTGGGCAACTGGCCACGGGGCAAGTTCTTTTGCAGGGAGGCCGCCAGGGTCTGGGCCTGCAGCAGCGCACTGCGGCCAATGCTGTGCTGAATGTCCCGGTGCATGGCCTGAAACAAAAACCAGCCCGCCAGGGGGAAGGCCAGCGTCAACAGGCCCAGGGTCACCAGTTGACCACGCAGCTTCATCACCGGCCACCTGTCGTCGGCCAGTGTAACAGCCCGGATCGGGACACGCTGGAAGCCCCCCGGGAACTGGCCATCATGCCACTGGCGGTTTCCACCGGTAACCCAGCCCATGCACCGTTTCTATGGCATCAAAGTGCGGGTCGATGGCCTGAATCTTGCGCCGGATGCGTTTGATATGGGAGGTGACGGTGGCGTCATCCACAAAAATGCTGGCGTCTTCCATCAACTGTGAACGGCTTTTCACATGCCCCGGATGACGTGCCAGAGACACAACCATCCAGAACTCGGTCACGGTCAGATCCACCGGCGTGTTTTTCCACAGCATCTGCAGATTTTCCGTCAGTAGTTTCAAATCGCCATGCTGAATCAACTGATCGGCTTCGGCGGCCTGACCAAATGCGTCCTGCCGCCGGAACAGCGCCGCCACCCGGGCCAGCAAATGCGGTTGGGAAATGTCCTTGCTGAGGTAATCATCGGCGCCCAGGCGCCTGTCTCTTATACACATCTCCGAGCC
>WGBZ01000098.1 GCA_015494035.1 Lysobacterales bacterium
GCCTTCTTCCTCAAGCTACGCAATAAACGTGAAGCGGCCAGGCTGTTGGATTACCGGCAGCGGCAACCGGTGGTGCATGTGTCGGGCAAAATTCCGGCCGAACGCGGTTGCCTCACGGTGATGCTGCCACTGGCGCCCATGCCGGGCAACAGCAATGCGGTGATTGCCTATGACCTGACGCATGATCCGGACGATTTGCTGTCGCTGGATGCTGATGCCATTCATGATCGCGTGTTTACGCGCCAGGACGAGATGCCCGAAGGCTGGCAACGGGTGCCGCTGAAAGCCATTCACAGTAACAAGTCCCCGGTGCTGGCGCCGCTGAGTGTCCTTAAGGGCGTTGACCTGGATCGGCTGCAACTGGACTGGCAGGCCGTCAAGACCAACCTGGAGAAAATTCGCAATGCACCTGACCTGCAGGCCAAACTGAATGACGTGTTTGCCCCGCGGGAACACGAAGAGCCGGATGTGGATGAAGCCCTTTATGCCGGCGGCTTCCCGTCAGACAGAGACAGGCATATGCTTGAAAACCTGCGCCAGAATGCTCCCCAGAGTCTGCTACAACCGGCGGCTTTCGACGACCCAAAATGGAACGAGCTGGTGTGGCGCTATCGTGCCCGCAACTGGCCGGAAACACTCAACGGTGAGGAAACCGAACGCTGGATTGCCGAAAGTTCACAGCGCCTGCAGGCACGTCACGGCGAAGGTTTGAGCCAGTGGCAGGAAAAACTGACCCGCTTGCGGCAAGAGCACCCGGAGGCGGACAAACAGGCCGTGCTGGATCGCATCGCCCAATGGTTCGAGCACAGGAAAGCGCAGCTGGCCATTGACTGACAATTATTGGCAAAGTGTTGCTTTGGACTGACCAAGGGCGTCAATACCCCCGGTCTGGCCGCGTTCGTTTCTTGCGTCCGGGCGGGTTAATCGGCCAAATATCCGCAGAAAATGGCAACAAGTGTTACAAACGCTGCCCTTGATGTATCTTCCCTGCTTTTGCTAGCCGGATCCCCCCACAATTTAGTCATCTTGCAACATTCCTGTGGGAGGGAACATCATGCAAATCACACGCTCTGTTTCACAAAAACCGCAAAAGTTACTGCTTTTGGCAGCCTTTAGCCTGGCATTGGCTGGCACGGTCAGTGCTCGCGAACAGGTCGACAACACACAGTCAACAGGTTCGCAACTGGCTGCAAATCAAATGCCTGCCCTTTCTTTTTCACGGCCTGAATTTTCCCCGGCCACGATTCACAGGCCCAAGCACATCAAGGGCGCACCGGCCAGTGATGGGCTGGAAGAACAGGCCCCGTCACTGGCCAGTCTGGAAGAACTGGACGACTGGCTGATTACCCGTCGTCGCGCTACCTGGCGCTTCTTTGACAAGCTGACCCCTGAGGACCAGCAAAAAGTTCTTGCTGCCTATCAGAAGCAACCAGACACGGCCTTGCTCACTAAAAATGTGCTACGCACCTATTGGCAGTCACGCCGTCCGGCAACCTCCGGCAAGTGATTGCGAGCTGTTGCCCGGTCTAGTCCCCGTTAGCCCGGCAGGCGGATGGTTTGGGTATTCAGAATATTACCCTGTTCGTCCAGGGGCGGGTAGGGCTGGTTTTTGGCCCGGAAGCGCCGGGCCAGATCCGGCCAGGCCCACTCAAACAGCAGCCGTTGAAACGTTTCTTCATCCAGCCGGCAGTGATCATACAGGCCCTTGGCCAGGCGCTGTTTTTGCGCTTCAAACAGGATGACAGCCGCGGCCACCGACACGTTCAGGGATTCCACCATGCCCATCATGGGAATGACAATGTGGCCATCCACAGCCTGCGCGGTTTCGGTCAAAATCCCCTTGAGTTCTTCGCCCAGCACGATGGCTGTGGGTTGGGTATAGTCCACGCTGCGATAGTCCACCGCCTGTTCAGACAGGTGCGCGGCCAGTAGCTGGTAGCCCTGTTGTTTTAAGGTGCTGGCGGCTTCGGGAAAACTGGCGTGTTCGTGGGTGGTGACCCATTTCTGCGAGCCTTTGGCGTAGTGATTCAACGGTTCGTAACCGCCTTGCACCGGCACATAATGCGCTTCCAGCACACCCACGGCATCGCAGGAGCGGATGATGGCGTTGAGATTGTGTGGCTTGTGCACGCCATCCATAACCACGGTCAAGTCCGGCTGGCGTTTGGCCAGCACGGACTGAATCCGGGCAAAACGCTTTGGCGTCATGGTTGTGAACGGGTTTTTGCTTTGTCCCGGTGATGCTTGACCAATGTGTCCAGCTGGCGCAGGGCTGGCAGGCTGCGCTGGCCTTCCAGCAGTTCCAGGTTGGTGTCCATGGCCTTGATGACGGGATTGCTGTTTTGCATCAGGTGGAAAAGCACGTTTTGCTCGAAGACACCGTGTATTGAATGGCTGCCGGCGCCAGTGGCAAACACACCCACGTCTTCACCACTGTGGGTTTCTGAATGCAGTGGCACAGCCGCGGCCTGTTTGTAGTCATGCGCCTGGGTGTCCACGTGGGAAAGGTCTGGCCGTTGATCGCCATTCACGTAGCCTGGGCCGTTCTGGTAACCCAAGGTGGTGAAGGCTTTGCCTTGCTGATCCTTCATCAGCTGGTGCGATGGCTGGCCGTGTTTGTCATTGCGCACCACAGTGCCCAGTATCGGGTTGCCGCGTGTCGGGTAGCCGGCCATGTTGAAAGTGTGAGAGTGGTCGGCAGTGACAATGATCAGGGTGTCGGTCAGGTTCACCTTGTCCAGGGCAGTTTGTACGGCCTTGTCCAGTTCAATGGTATCGGTGAGCGCGTGAAAGGCATTGCCCTTGTGGTGGGCGTGGTCGATGCGGCCGGCTTCCACCATCAGGAAAAACGGTTTGCTGCCCGCTTGCAGGATATCCAGCGCCTTGGCGGTCATTTCATGCAAGGCAGGTTCACCGGCGCCATCTTCGCCCCGGTCATGTTCAAAGTGCATGTGACTGGGTTCAAACAGGCCCAGCAGGTGACGGTTTTTTTCAGGGTCGATGGCATCGAACTGTTTTTTGTTCCACACTGCCTGAGCGTGTGGGTAACGTGTTTCCCACTCGGCCATCAGGTCACGGCCATCCAACCGCAGGCCGGCCTTTTGCGGGTATTCCGGGTCGGGGCTGGTGCGTGGCAGAAAGTTTGACCGACCGCCTCCCAGTGCCACTTCCAGGCCGTCGCCAAAGGGGAAATCAATCAGCTGGCTGGCGATGTCCCGGCAGCCCTTGGCGCGTTCTTTTTTAGGTATTTTGCTGTCCACTTCCCAGTCGCGCATCACGCTGTGGGCATAGGTGGCCGCTGGCGTGGCGTGTGTCAGGCGGGCCGTGGTTACCACTCCGGTGTGCATGCCGGCGGTTTCGGCCCGTTCCAGCAAGGTGGGCACTGCGTGACCTTTTCCGGAATCGCAGTCGCCCAGCAGCACTTGTCCGTCCATGGCAATCACGCCGGCCTTGGTCTTGATGCCGGTCATGATGGCGCTCATGGTGCCGGCGGAATCCGGTGTTTGCTGGTTGGTGTTATAGGTTTTGGCAAAGGCGGTTTGTGGAAACCGCTCAAAGCGGAGCTGGTTCTCTTCGCCAAAACCGCCTTTTTGCTGACCGGCCAGAATGCGCGCCGCGGTGATGGTGGTGATGTTCATGCCATCGCCAATAAACAGGATGATGTTCTTGCCGGTGGCCGGAAACGGGTTGCCCTGGCTCAGGGCCGCCGCCTGTTGCTGGCCCTGACGGTACCACTGTTCCGGCTCAGGCTGCACTTTTTTTGTTGTGGCGTGAGGTTCCGGGTTTTTTTGAGCCAGTGCCATGCCCGGCAGAGCCAGTCCAAAGGCACACATAAGAAAAGTCAGGATAGTTTTGTTTGTCATGGGGGAGCTTCAGGTTTTGTTTAAGAGATGAATAAATGAAACAGGTTGGCCAGGGCGAGGGCGATCAGTACGGCAAAGGTCAGGGTGGCCTCCACGAAACGCCCGAAGGATGCCCCGCGCTGGCGTGTCAGGCCCACGGCATGCAACACCCGGGCACTGAAAAACAGCGACCCGGCAGCGTGCAGGACCAGCGGCGAGCCACCATTGAGCTCATACACGCCCATCAGAATCAAGGCCAGGGGAATGTATTCACTGGCATTGCCCTGGGCACGAATCAGGCGTGCGGCGTGCTTGTCGCCACCATCGCCCAGGTCAACCCGTTGATTTTTGCGAAAAAAGGCAATTTTCAGGCTCAGTGCGACGTACAGCACCGCCAGCAAGGCGGCGTATAACGCGGTGACAGGAACCAGCATGTCACACCTCCAGGTGAACTTCGGGTTGCGGATTCAACGGCACGTAGCGGCCATTTTCCTGGCCGATTGCTGATGTCGCGTACTCGGGGTCGTGGGTGTAAAAAAGCCGATGCCCCGCGGCCATGTGTTTGTCCAGGAAAGCCTTTTTTTCGTCAATCAGCAATTCGGGAAAACGGTCATAGCCCATGGAAATGGGCACGTGCACCCAGGCCGTGCCCGGGATCAGGTCGGCACAGAATACCACCCCGCCCACCGTGGTGTGCATCAGACCCGGCGTGTGGCCGTCGGTCAATTCGAAGCGATAGTCGCTGCCCAGCCACGGGTGGTATTCATCCGTGACCAGATTTAGCCGGCCGGACGCTTGCAGTTGCCGGTTCAGCTCAGGCAGAAACGAAGCGCGGTCGCGCGGGTGCGGGCAGGTGGCACGCTGCCAATGCGTTTCGCTGACAAAATACCGTGCCTTGGGAAACAGCAGTGCTGGCTCGGTACCTTCCCGCCATTGGCTTAGCAAGCCCCCGGCGTGGTCAAAATGCAGGTGGCTGAGAATCACCGCATCGATGTCTTCATGCCCCAGCCCGATTTTGGCCAGTTCAGCCAGCAAGCGGTGTTCGGAAGGAAAAACGCCGTAGCGTTCGCGCAATTTGGGTTCGAAAAAAGCGCCGATGCCCGTTTCCAGCAGCACGTTGCGACCGCTGTTATCCTGCACCAGCAGGCAGCGACAGGCGATTTCAATGCGATTGAGCTCGTCGGCCGGCATCCAGCGGCTCCACAGCGCCTTGGGCGCGTTACCAAACATGGCGCCGCCATCGAGTTTCTGGGAATTGCCAAGCAGGGAAATCAGTCGCATGGTTTATTTTATCACGCCGGTATTGATGCCACCGCCGCGCTTATTTGACCTCGCCCTTGCCCGTGGTCCAGCGCGGATCACTGGCGGCCTTGGTCTGGCCATTTTGGCGGTTCCACCAGGCGGCATTCATGAAACCCCAGGGGTGGCTCATGCGCACAATGCGGTGGCCGCGCTGCTCCAGCTGTTTCACAAGGCCCGGGTTGAGGGCGTTTGGCTCCAGGTAAATGGCATCGGGCAGGTACTGGTGGTGGTAGCGGGGCAGGCTGACCCACGATGCCGGATCGTGGCCGTCAAAAAAGTCCAGTATGCCCAGCAGCACCATGGTGATAATGCGGCTGCCGCCGGGCGTGCCAATCACAGCCACTTCGTCATTGCCCATCACAAAGGTCGGCGTCATGCTCGACAGCGGCCGCTTGCCCGGTTGGATGGCATTGGCTTCACCGCCAATGAGGCCATAGGCATTGGGTTCACCCGGTTTGGCAGAAAAATCATCCATTTCGTTGTTGAACAGCACGCCGGTGCCCTTGGCCACAAAGCCCGAAGCCAGGCTGGTATTGACCGTCAAGGTGGCCGAGACCAGATTGCCCTCGTGGTCGATGATGGAAAAATGGGTGGTGTGATTGCCTTGCGGCACCTGTTTCAGGCCCGGTAACAAGTCGCTGGGCATGGCCTTGTCATCGCGAATGCTGGCGCGCAGGCCGTCGGCGTAATAAGGGTGAATCAGCCGTTTGGCGGGAATATCCACAAAGTCCGGATCGCCCAGGTAGACGCTGCGGTCGCGGTAGGCGCGGCGCATGGCCTCGACGGTCAGGTGTACGCGTTTGGCTGGGTCGGTTTTGGCCATTTCCGTCAGGTCCCAGGCCGAAAGGATATTCAGCATGGTGGCCAGGGCGATACCGCCGGAGGAAGGTGGCGGCGCCGTGACCAGGGTTTTGCCCCGGTAGGTGGTGTAAATGGGCGGGCGTTCCTTGATGCGGTAATTTTTCAAATCAGCGCGTGTCCAGATGCCGCCGGCTTTGTGGCTGGCTTTGACCAGCTTGCGGGCCACCGGCCCGGCGTAAAATCCGTCATGGCCATTTTTGGCCAGGGCGCGTAAGGTTTTGGCCAGGTCAGGCCGCTTGATGATGTCACCCACCTTTGGCACGCGGCCGTTGATGAGAAAGGCTTTCTGGCTGGCCGGGTACCGGCGGATGACGTCAATTTTCCGCTGGATGGCTTCCACGTAGCGCGGGTAGGCGGGGAAACCCTGCTCGGCAATGCGGATGGCCGGTGCCAGACTTTCCGCCAGGGGCAGTTTGCCGTAATTTTTGCTCAGGTGCACCATGCCCGCGGGCTGGCCGGGAATAC
>WGBZ01000099.1 GCA_015494035.1 Lysobacterales bacterium
AGCTGGATTTTTCCTGGACCAAAGATCACAAGCTCGTCTGCTTGCACGACTGGAAGAGCACATTCCAACGCTTTTTCGGGTATGTGCCAGAAACCCCGCTGACCTTGAAAGAATTTATCAATCTGGCCAGAAGCAAACCAGAGTTCACCAGTTGTACCTTGGAAAGCCTGGCCGACTGGATGAAATATCATCCGGATGCCTATCTCATCACGGATAACAAATCCAAAAACCTTCAGGCGCTCACGCAAATCCTGAAAACGTTGCCCAATGCGCATAATCGTGTCATCCCGCAGATTTATCACCCACAAAATTTTATTCGCGGAAAAAAGATGGGCTTTAACCAGATGATCTGGACACTCTATGCCGAAGGGAAAATGAGCAATGATAAAATCATGCAATGGGTTAAAACATTTCCTGGCCCGTTTGCCATCACCATGCCACCCTATCGGGCAAAAACCGACCTGCCAAAAAGATTGAAGCGCCTGAAAATCCCGTCCTACGTTCACACAATAAATTCTGAACAAACGGCACAGGAATACCAAAACACTCATGGATTGACCGAGGTTTATACTGATTACCTGCCACCAAAAGACGCCTCGGAAATCCCGTGGGACTTCACCATTCCATTAGCTGATCTCCCGCCCCCGGGAAAACGGGCCAGTTTAACCAAAACCCCTGCTGATCCGTCCAGTAAAACGGCCAAACCCCAGAGCTCATTTTGCCCCATCAAAAAATGGGGGCCCAAAAAACTGACTGCCGGCACGCCTTTCAACCCGCAACCAGACGGGTCTTCGGCCTTCTGGATAGTCACCGATTGCGCGCTACCGGGTGCTGTGGCCTACCTGGGCAGCCGACCCCTGAAAACCGTCGGCGGCCCACCGCAACTGGCCGCTCTGGTGGCACCGGGCACCGAGCCGGACCAACCGGGCACGCTCACCTTTAGCCTGAAAGACCCCAATAGCGGCACAAAACAAGAGATTGGCACGGTTCGCGTGTACAGCAAGCAAGAAGAGTAACTACCTCATATGCATGCATCCACTTCAAATAGACAGGCATTACACCAAGGCGAGCCGTAGCCCTATCTAATAAAATACTCTTCAGCCTTGGCACACTGTATCAACTTAAACTTCCTCGATGACCGGATTTTTGGCGGTAGCAGTTTCTGGTTTGAGAAAATTCGTTAGGGAAGCGCTGATTGAATCTGGACGAAGCAGGTTATGACGGAAATGTTCGAGAACAAGGCGAGGTTCGCAGCCAATAGCGAGCTATTGGCAAGGACTTCAACGCAGTTATCGGACATTTCAGGTGTGAGAAGCGAGTTCACGATTCGATCAGAGGTTCCTTAGGCACGATGCACGGTTATAATGGGGCTTTGCGCGCATTGCCCATGAACACCCCATTAAACACCCTATGAACTCCACCTGGATCATTGCCATCGTTGTTGTCGTGCTCGCCATCAAAGGCGTGTTGCTGCACGGTTTTATCAAGAAAAAAATGGCCGAAAGCGAGGCGGCCACGCCAGCCAGCCCTGCACCGTCCGGGGACAACGACCGCCGGGGCAAACCCGACCATTCCACCGACTGATGTCAAAAACAACACCTGCCGCTCCCCTTGACCAGGCGCTGAAATCCCTGTGTCTGCTGCGTCTGTCGGCCATTGGTGATGTGACCCACGCCCTGCCGGTGGTCGAAACCCTTAAGGCCCGGTTTCCTGACACGGACATCACCTGGGTGGTTGGTGCGCTGGAACACCAGCTACTGGCCGGTTTGTCGGGGGTGCATTTCGAAGTGTTCAACAAGAAAAAGGGCTGGGCGGATAAGCGGGACTTGCGCCAGCGCTTGTTGGCCCACACCGATAATAACGGCTTTGACACCCTGTTGCACATGCAAGTCAGTCTGCGCGCCAATCTGGTGGGACAGGCCATTCCCGCCCGGCGGCGCATTGGTTTCGACAAGGCACGGTCGCGGGATTTTCACCGCTGGTTTGTGCATGAATCCATCCCGGAAAAACCCCGCCAACACGTGCTGGACGGTTTTATGGAATTTGCCCGTCTGCTGGGCGCCACCCGGCCCGTTTACCAGTGGCCGGTGGCCCTTTCTGAATCTGACCGGGCTTATGCCCGCCAGGTGTTAAGCCGCGTCGCACCCGGCCCGGTGGTGGTGCTCAGCCCCTGCTCCAGCCATCCCTTGCGAAACTGGTCAGTGGCCAACTACGCCTGGCTGGTCGATACCTTGCATCACCGCTATCAGTCCACGGTGTTGCTGTGTGGCGGCCCCAGTGCGTTTGAAAAGGAAATGGCCCAGGCAATTATGAACGCCTGCACAACTGTGCCACTAAACCTGACCGGCAAGGACACACTCAAGCAGTTTTTTGCCTTGCTGAAAGGCGTGGACCTGGTGATTTCGCCGGATTCCGGCCCGGCGCACATGGCCTCTGCGGCGGGCACGCCCGTGATTGCCCTGCACGCGGCCAGCAACCCAAAGCGCAGCGGCCCGTACAATTTTCAGGAACTGGCGGTGGATGCCTACGATCAGGCAGCGAGAAAATTCACCGGCAAACCGGCCCATGCCCTGCCCTGGGGCACCAAACTGGAATACCCGGGCGTCATGGAGCTGGTAACACAAGAGATGGTGCGGGAAAAGCTCAAGCAATGGGAAGTCCGCTATCTCAAACGTAGCTAGCGGTAGTTTTTATAGGATTTTTCTTCCACCAGATCAGAACCCAGCAGCACATTGATGTCTTTCTTGACCGCCGCGCGCTGGTCATTTTCCACGTACACGCTGCGCGCCAGGCGGATAAATTCGTCATCGAATTCACGCCGGCTTTCCTTGACCCGAATGGCGTCCTCAATCTCCCACAGGGCTTCGTTAACGGCTTTGAGGCTGTCTTTCAGGCGCGGCAATTCCGGGTGATCCAGGCCGGACTCGGCCCAGGTGCGGTTGAGTTCGGACAGCTCACGACGAATGTTCTTTAACTTGTTCTCATCAGCAATGCGCTCGGACTTGATTTCCAGAATGGTGATTTTATCCAGCACTTCGCCGTAGGAAACCGGTACTTTTAATAAACTCATGCGTATTCCTCAGGGTGCCTCTGTCAGTTGCTCACTCGTCAAGGTCATCCGTATCCAGCTGGCCGGTCAGTCGGCGACGGAAATGCGACCAGGACACGCCCACGCCCAGAATCACCGCCACCATCACCGTCAATGACCATGCCAGCGTGGTGGAATCTTTCAAATTCATCCAGCCTTGATCCACAAACAGCCAGATCAATGTGGCGCACAGGGCCGCAGCCAGAAAAATGCCCAAGAGTCCAATGGAACGCAAGGTGGCGCGGGCAAAAATGATCCAGCCAATCAACACCACCAGCACGGCGAGAATTTTCAACGGTAACTGGTCGTTCTGCCAGGGCCACAGCCAGTGGAACAGGGAATAGCCGGTGGGGTTATAGGTGACAAGCACCAATAACAGGGCCGCCAGCAGCCTGAGTATAAATCCGCTAAATGTCATGGGCTTTTGTCCATCTGTCTGCGTTTTTCATTTGTCGGCTACCTGGCTAGGGAGCCGCTAATATTATACCGGCATTTGCGGCAACCAGAGGCCGTATCCGGTCAAATCTGGCTCGTGCTAAAATCGCCGCATGCTTTCCCTACTCCGGTTTGTCCGGGACATTTTCAGGCGATTGATTGCAATTATCCGCTCGCTGATTCGCCGCTTTCCCCGTCTTTTTACCGTGCTTGTGGCCTGGCTGGTCTTGCTC
>WGBZ01000100.1 GCA_015494035.1 Lysobacterales bacterium
CGGGACAATTTCCCCAAGTGGATGCCCATGATGGGCCTGGAAGGTGGTCGCTTGAATATGGTTCCGGTGGATTACGTGGCCGCAGCCATGGATCACATTGCACACAAAAAAGGCAACCACGGCAAGTGCTTTCACCTGACCGATCCTAAGCCGAAACGCATTGGGGAAACCCTGAACATTTTTGCCCGTGCCGCACACGCCCCTGAAATGAACATGCGCATTGACGCGCGCATTTTCAACTTTGTTCCGGCGGCAGTGAAGCAGGGCATGATGATGCTGTCGCCCGTGCGTCGTATTCGTAAACAGATGCTGAAAGACCTGGGCATTCCCGCTGGCATTCTGAGTTTCATCAATTACCCCACCCGTTTCGATAACCGCGAGGCGAAAAAGGCCCTGAAGGGTTCGGGCATCGAATTGCCCAGGCTGGAAGATTATGCCTGGCGCCTCTGGGATTACTGGGAGCGTCACCTGGACCCAGACCTGTTTATTGACCAGTCCCTGGAAAGCCGGGTGGCGGGCAAGCGCGTCATGGTCACCGGCGCCTCATCGGGCATTGGCAAGGCCACCGCGCTCATGCTGGGTGAGGCCGGCGCCAAGGTGATTATTGTGGCTCGCGGTGAGGAAAAACTGCTGGAAACCAAAAAGGAAATCGAAGCCCGGGGCGGCCAGGCCTTTTGTTATACGGCGGACCTTTCTGACATGGATTCGGCCGATGAACTGATTGCCAAAGTGAAGGAAGACCACGACGGGGTGGATATTCTGGTCAACAATGCCGGCCATTCCATTCGCCGTTCCATCCGGCTGTCCTATGATCGTTTTCACGATTACGAACGCACCATGAAGCTGAACTATTTCGGTGCTTTGCGCCTGATTCTGGGTTTTCTGCCGGGCATGGAGAAACAACGCTGGGGCCAGGTGATCAATATTTCGTCCATTGGCGTGCTCACCAACGCCCCCCGCTTTTCGGCCTACGTGGCTTCCAAGGCGGCGCTGGATGCCTTTTCCCGCTGTGCCGCGGCCGAGTTCAATGACGTTAACGTGGCCTTTACCACCATCAACATGCCGCTGGTGCGCACACCGATGATTGCACCCACAAAAATCTATGAAAACGTCCCGACGCTGACGCCCGAAGAAGCCGCTGACCTGATCAAGGAAGCCATCATCCGGCGCCCGCAGCGCATAGCCACGCGCTTGGGGATTTTTGCCCAGGTCATGCACATGGTGGCACCAAAGACCATGGAAGTGGTCATGAACACCGCTTTCAACATGTTTCCCGACACGCCGGCGGCCAGGGGCGAAAAAGGCAGCACCGGCCAACCGGCTTCGGCCGAGCAAATGGCCTTTGCCAGCCTGATGCGCGGGGTTCATTGGTAACAGGCTCAACCCGCTTGGGCCGTTTTTGCCACTTGAATCACAAAGACAGTTCGGGTTTACACTATTTTTACCCCGGTGGCGTAGAATGTCGGGCTTTTCACCGACTTGTTTATCAAAACTTGTGCATCAAGTTGGCTAACAGGCAACAACCAGGAGAAACGCGGTGTTTGAATTTGTCCAGTCCGGTGGCGTGGTTATGCTCTTTATTCTGCTGGCGCTGGTGGCAACCATTGCCATCGCGGCCGAGCGCTTCTGGGCACTCAGGCGCAAGCAGGTCATTCCCCCCGCCCTGAAGGATCAGGTCATTGACTGGGCTTCCAGGCGGGCGCTGGACGAGAAACACCTGCAGAAACTGGCGGACTCTTCGCCGCTGGGTGCGGTCATGGCCGCGGCGCTGCGCTATCGAGATCAACCCCGGGAAGTCATTGTGAGCAGTGTGGAAGATGCCGGCCGACATGTGTTGCATGAAATGGAAAAACCGGTTAACTGGCTCAGCGTTATCGCCGATGTGGCACCATTGCTGGGGCTTTTGGGCACTGTCATCGGCATGATCAAGGTCTTTGCCAGTATCATGGAAAACGGTGTCGGGGACGCGGGCGCCCTGGCCGGTGGCATCTCCCAGGCCCTAATTACCACGGCGGCCGGCCTGATGGTGGCTATCCCGGCCTTGTTGCTTTATCGCTACCTGAAAAGCAAAGTGGAAGACATGACCATTGTGATGGAGCAACAGGTGATGGAGCTGATTGATTCGCTGGAAAAAGGGCGGTCTGCCACAGCCAAGCCGACTCCTGGTGCAAGCCGCAAAACCGGCAAACCCTCTCAGAAGCCGGCTGGCAAGGGAACACGTGCATGAACTTTGGTCACCGCTCCAGCGAAGAACGTCGTATGAACCTGACCCCGTTGATCGATGTGGTCTTTCTATTGCTGATTTTTTTCATGGTCACCACCACCTTCGAAAAGCAGGCACGATTGAAACTGGAACTGCCTGAAGCCAGCACCAAGGTGCAACCGGCTGAAGACGATCGCGTCGTCATTACTGTGACCGAGGACGGCAAGTTGTTTGTCAACAGCAACCCGGTCAGGGACAACCAGCGCCAAAGCCTCAGCAATGCCTTGCTGCTGGTGGTAAAAGATCGGCGCGACATGCCGGTGATTATTCGCGCCGACGCCAATGCGGCGCACAAGAACGTGGTGCGCGTGATCGATGTGCTGACCCGTCTGGGCTTCAAGAAAACCGCCATCGCTACGGTGCCGGAGCCGGGCAATTCGTGAGTGCCACGCCGCCGGTGAACAGCGACTCTGACAAGATTCGGCAGCGCACGGCCGCCAAGCACACCTCC
>WGBZ01000101.1 GCA_015494035.1 Lysobacterales bacterium
GGCCACCATCATCGGGGTGGAAATCTGGCATGCCAACCAGCTCGACGTGGCGCGGGTGGCCAACCAGCGTCAGGCCCTGCAGGCGGAGTATTACGCCCGCGGTCTGGCGCTGTGGGCCGCCGACGTGTTGCGCGAAGATTATGAGCGCGACGGGGTCTTCGACACCAGCGCCGATGCCTGGAACCAGCCGGTGGCCGGCATCGCCGTACCCGAAGGGCAGCTTGGCGGCCGCCTCAGTGACCTCAGCGGCAAGTTCAATCTCAATAACCTGCTTGCGGTCGACGGCAGTGAAAACCCCCAACAGGTGGCGTATTTCCGCCGCTTGCTGCGCCGCCTGCAACTGGATGTCTCGTTGGCCGACAAGCTGCTGGACTGGATGGACAAAGACCGCCAGCCGCGCCCCCAAGGCGCCGAGGATTTCACTTACCTGGCGCGTAAGCCCGCCTATTACAGCGCCTCCTCGCCGCTGTTTCACGTGGCCGAATTACGGTTGGTGGATGGCATCGATGCCAGTACCTACGCCACGCTTGTCAAGCACGTCACCGCCTTGCCCACCCACCGGGCAAAAATCAACCTCAACACCGCCAGCGTGCCGGTGTTGCTGGCCCTGGACGACAGCCTGACCCCGCGCCAGGCCATTGTTTTGCACCAGCAGGGCAGGGCAGCCTACCATTCCCTGCAGGAATTTCTGCAGCACCCGGCGCTGGCCGGCCAGCCATTGGCGCTGGACCACCTGGGGCAACTGGCCACGGTGGCCAGCCAGTGGTTCCAGGCCGCCTCGGTGGTGCAAAGCGGGGAATCCGAATACGTCTACTTCGCCCTTTTGCGCCGCACCGGCGCCTTCACCCAGCCGGTGCTGTGGTCCCCCAACCCGTTTCTGCCCTAAATCCGGCACTTGGCTCTACCGATGCTAGATGAACAGGCACGACAAGTAATGACTGATAAGTTTTAGCAAAAACACCAGCGGCAGAACGGTCGAGAAGCCTTGAATTGATTGGATTTCCCTGCAGAAGTCATAATCGGATAAAAACACACAAATGCCATAGACAGCTCGCCTCATTCCGTGCTATTTTTTGCTGGCTATTTATCGTCCTTATAGATAATAATGAGTACCGGTGGATAAAAAGTTTCAAGAAGCTGTCGTTGCATTTGCCGAGTCGGCTCAGATAATTGCTGATGCCTTACCTCAGTATATTAAAAAAAAGCAAACTTGCCTCAATATTCAGTTCCCCTACAGGGTCATCCGACCCCTAAAAAGTCACTACACCCGTTGGCCTTATTTATCCGATGAAAGAAAGAGAACAGTTGCCTGTGCAATTCAGCTATGTGATGTAAATCAATGGCACCTTAACGTTTGGAGGATCGGGCTAACCGCTGGCACTATGTGGGAATGGCATTGCACACTCCCTGTTATCGCAGTGATTGAGACGTTGGCTTATGAGTTTGGTTGTCAATTCTCTCTTATTAATGAAGATACAAAATTCAAAAAAACTATTGATACATTGCAATCCAAGGGGGTTATCAATACAAAGCTTCGTGATGATCTACATAAACTAAGGAATTATAGAAATAGAATACACCTGTATCTGCAAGGAGAAATAGAAATGCACAATGGGAAGCCAAAGAAGTACAATGATGCGATTCGTGGCCTGCATAATCTTGAGAGATCACTCAGGCAATATTGTAGAAAAAATTGCTAATAAGAAAATGATGAGGAGAGCTGGTATTCCCTGTGGGGGTCCTTACTGGGTAATTCCTCCGAAAGAAGCGGGGATCACCGGCGCGCTAAAATATCAGGAGATTTCACGTGATGCATCATGTATCGATAGACGATCTGGCGTTCAGGCAGCAGGTGGAGGCGGGGGTATTTCCCATCCCTGAGTTTAACCACCGTGCCCATTTGCGGCTGGCTTATGTGTATCTGGCAGAAGGTGCTGCCGAGCAGGCCGTGCAACGCATGCGTCAGGCCTTGCTGGGCTTGCTGCAGCAGGCGGGCATTGATCCATCGGTCAAGTTCCACGAGACCCTGACTCGGGCCTGGGTGCTGGCCGTGCATTATTTTATGGGCCAAACGGAACAGGCCGATTCGGCCGATAGTTTTATTGACCAGCACCCTGAACTGCTGGACACCCAAATCATGCTGACCCATTATTCGGCTGCTGTGCTATTTTCCGATCAGGCCCGCCAGGGCTTTGTTGAACCCGACCTCGACCCGATACCTTTGGCTGGGAATTGCGCTTGATTGGTGTTATTTCCATCACACAGCTTGTTCGTTCTGTGCTTAAATACAAAGAGGAGGTTTCATATGAGCACAGCTAAATCGGAAGTACAGTCTCTTCTGGAAAAGTTGCCTGACGACTGCACGTTGGAAGACATCCAATACCATTTATATGTCGTTGAAAAAGTCCATCGGGGTCTCAAACGGGCTGAAAACGAAGGTGAAATATCTCAACAGGACGTTGAGAAACGGCTTAGTAAATGGAATACCAGATAACGTGGTCACCAGAAGCAGTGGAAGATCTTGAGTCGATTGCTAAATACATAGAAAGAGATTCTCCATACTATGCGTAATCCGTGGTCTCCCGGGTTCTTGAGTTATCAAGAAAGATACAGGAATTTCCGTTAATCGGCCGGGTGGTTCCAGAAATCGGAGACGAAGACATCCGCGAGCGGTTTATTTACAGCTATCGTCTTGTGTATAAAATACAGCCGCAAAGCATTCTTGTGCTGGCAGTTATCCACGGAAAACGCCTGATTGAACATGTCGAAACCAGGTTGTGAGTGAGCGCACAACCAACTGCCCGGGTCGATGTGCTCGTAAATATGCAGTTATATTGTAATATGGCCACGCTAAATGGGCGGCTTCCGGCTTCGACTTGCAGACGTTTTATCACCCCTGAACACCCCTATAAAGAGCGATAAGCACCACTAAAACCCGACAAAAAACCCCGCTTGTGGCGGGGTTTTGGCTTTTCGCGTTGGTCTGCGCTGCGGTTTGGGTTGGCGCCGCGCTGACGCTGTTGCCGGTTAGGGAAGCTCTGATTGAATCTGGGCGAAGCAGGTTATGCCGGAAATGTTCGAGAACAAGGCGAAGTTTGCAGCTAATAGCCGGCTATTGGCAAGAACTTCAACGCAGTTATCGGACATCTCAGGCGTGAGAAGCGAGTTCATGATTCGATCAGAGCTTCCTTAGGTGGCGTCGAACTTGAATACGGTGGCACCGTATTCGGGGAAGGTGCCTTCAGGCACTTCCACTTCGTGTTTCTTGAGCAGGTTTTCCACCTGTGAGCTGGCTTTTTCCAGCGTTTTCTTCACGTCTTTTTCGACCTTGTCCAGGCTCAGCGGCGGAATCTTACTGCTGGCAACGCTGGACACGTAGGCGTTTTCGTCGCTGCCTTCCTGCGACAGGTTGACGGCCTTGGCCAGGCGGTCCATGTGCGTGGCCTGTTCCTGCAGTTCGGCGATTTGTTCATCGCTGGAGCCGTATTCCCAGTTGACCAGTTCCACAGTGGTTTTGCCGTGCGGGATGGTGTGACCCAGACGGGTCAGTTCCTTGAGGATGATGTTGGGCGTGAAGCTGCCATTGGCATGTTTGATGCAAATGGTGGTGAAGCTGCTTTTGCCTTTTTTGGGGATCATGCGATCCGGGTATTTGCGGTCTGAAAGTTTTTTCAGGTCTTCCAGAATCAGCGGCAGCTTGTTGTGCTTTTTCCAGGTGCTGATGTCGCCGGTGCGCAGGTATTCGCTGGCGTGGCGGCGGTCAATGCCGGTGCGCAGGGCCAGTTCGGCGGCTGTGATGCGCGGGTCATTCTCGATCAGCGTGTCCATCAGGGCCTTGCGGAAGCTTTTGACAAAGCGGTGGTTGGGCTGGTCCAGGCGGCTGGCGATTTTGGCAAAAGCCCGTGCCAGCGTTTCAATGATGGCTTCTTCCTGTTCCAGATTCTTGATGTGTACTTCTTTCTTGGCTCGTGCCATGGTTTCCAGTCCTCGTGGTTTAAATAAACTGCCCGGGAATATACACCAAGGGCGCGTAGCTTGGAATGAAGATACGCAAATGTACGGTCCTTGGGAATAAGCATTAGTGCTTATTTTGTACGGTTCCAGGCAAATTGGGTCAGAAAAGCCAGGGCATCGCGATAGGGAGATTCCGGCAACCGCTGCAGTTGGGCTTGCGCACGCTGCGCAAATTCCGCTGCCCGTTGCTGGCTGTAGGTGAGGGCGTTGCTGTGTGCCAGGCGTTGCTGGATGGTGTGGAAATCGTCCGGGCCGGGTTGGCTGATGGCCTTTTCCACGGCGGCCTTGTCGCCTGCGCTACCGTTTTCCAGCAGGTAGATGAGCGGCAGGGTGAGTTTGCCTTCGGCCAGGTCGTCGCCCAGGTTTTTGTCCAGATCCGGGTTGTCGCTGGCATAATCCAGCATGTCATCGGCGATCTGGAAGGCCATGCCCAGGTGGCGGCCATATGCGGCCAGGTTTTCCGCCAGTTCGGGCCGGCCGGCAATGACCGCGGCCAGCTGGCAACCGGCTTCAAACAGCTTGGCGGTTTTGTTGGCGATGGTCTGGTCGTATTCGGCTTCGGTGATTTCCAGGTTGCCGATATTCAGCAGCTGCTGCACTTCCCCTTCGGAAATGGTGTTGGTGGCATCGGCCAGCACACGCATGATTTCAATGCGGTCCAGCCCCACCATCATCTGAAAGGCGCGTGAGTAGAGAAAATCCCCCACCAGCACGCTGGCGGAATTGCCCCAGACGGTGTTGGCGGTCTGGTTGCCGCGGCGCATTTCAGATTCGTCCACCACGTCGTCGTGCAGCAGGGTGGCGGTGTGGATAAACTCGATAATGGCGGCCAGTGTGGTGTGTTGCTGGCCTTGATACCCCACTGCCCGCGCGGCCAGCACCACCAGCAAAGGCCGCAGGCGCTTGCCACCGGCGCTGATGATGTATTCGGCGATCTGGCGGATCAGCACCACGGGCGAATCGAGGCTGTTGCGTATGGTGCTGTTAACCGCCTGCATGTCGGCCTCGGCCAGTGTCAGCACATCGGCCAGGGACGCAATGGGGGAATCAGCCACCAGGGGCGTGCTTTGGGTCAAACGGCTCTCCTGCTCGTGCGGGTTGTTGGAAGGCGTTGGCCTGCCATGGTCAGATAATGGTCTGTTAACAGCCAGTTAACGGCCGGTTAACGGCCTGCCACTGGCACAAATTATACCGGATTCGTGCGCCTGCGCGCAGTGCTCATGCCGGCAATTGCCAGTCGATGGCGGTTTTGCCGTTGGCCTGCAGGTAGGCATTGGCGCGGGAAAAGGGCCGACTGCCAAAGAAACCGCGATGGGCCGACAAGGGCGATGGGTGGGGCGCACGCAGCACGCAATGGCGGCTGTCGTCAATGCAGGCGCCTTTTTTTTGCGCGTAACTGCCCCAGAGAAAGAACACCACGTGATTTTGTTGCCCGTTCACCACCTCGATGACCCGGTCGGTGAACGTTTCCCAGCCACGGCCCTGATGCGCGCCGGCCTGACCCTGACGCACGGTGAGCACTGTGTTGAGCAGCAGCACGCCCTGATCGGCCCAGGATTGCAGGTTGCCGTGTGGGGCTGGCGGGATGCCAAGGTCATCCTGCAATTCCTTGAAAATATTGCGCAAGGAAGGCGGAATCGGCACCTCGCGCGGCACCGAAAAGCACAGGCCGTGTGCCTGCCCGGGGCCGTGATAGGGGTCCTGGCCGATGATAACCGCCTTGACGTTGTCCAGCGGTGTGCTGTTGAGGGCGTTGAAAATGAGCGGGCCGGGCGGATAAATGGCGTGTTGTTGCTTTTCCTGACGCAGGAAGTCGCGCAGTTGCTGCATATAGGATTGTTTGAATTCGCCCTGGAGGTGTTCCAGCCAGCTTGGGTGGAGTTGAATGGGGCGATTCACGGTGTGTGGGTTCCCGACTGTTGCGGTCATCAGGCGGATTTTGGCAGGGTGTTGCGCGCCCGGTGGAATTGGCTGAAACGGATCTGGAATTTCAGCTTCTTGATCAGCACGGCCTGATCCACGGGTTTGTGCACCAGGTCGTTGGCGCCGGTGCTGAGAATCTGCTTTTGGTTGCTGCTGTTTTCATCGCCGGTCATGACCACAAAGGGCAGCTCGGCCTTGCTGGCTTTCAGTTCGTTACGCACGTAGTCCAGCAGCATTTGCGCGGTTTCGTTGTCCTTGAGGAAATAATCGGTCAACACCACGTCGTAGCTTTCCATGGCGCTGGCCAGGTCGGGCATTTTGCTGATGGCGTCGGTGACGGTCATCACGTGGTCGGTTTCCAACTCATGCCCGGCCAGCAGTTTGCGTGTGGCGTGGGCCACCACGCGCGAGTCTTCCACGTATAAAATGCGGCCTGAAATGGCGTCGTCCGGTTGCAACAGGCCCTGCAGGAACAGCCGCAGGCCGCCCTGACCCATGGACTTGTCGAAATAGTCGGTGACATCGGCGGTCAAGGCACGTGCTTCCAGACGCTGATTGACGTCGCCGCTGATGACAAACACCGGCATGTAGGGGTGGTTTTCGCGAATGTACTGGCACAGGTTGATGCCGTCATCATCTGGCAGCCGCAAGGCCGTGATGACAATGCCGGCAAAGCCGTCCTGCAAGTGGCGAATGGCGTCTTCTGCCGTGCCGACGGCCGTGACCTCGGCATCCCCAGCGATGCTTTCCACCAGTTTCTTGCTCATCAGGCGAGCCACTCTGGAGGCATCGACAA
>WGBZ01000102.1 GCA_015494035.1 Lysobacterales bacterium
GCCACTAAAGCCCGAAGAAAGCCGTGCGGCCGGGACGCGACGTTTACTAAAAAGCCAAAATCACCCCCTGCTAATGGCGGACGCTCCGGGTCGAGTCGCCAGTGATGAAGCCGGGGAGAATTTCAGGCTGAAGATGGGACACTCGCGCTGGCGCTATCCGGTGGAAGCCGGCTTCACGCGTTTGATCACCCGGCATGGTCGTGACTTTGTGGAGTTTTCCGTGGCGTTTGATTACGCGAGTGGACAACGATTGTTGCGGTTACGGCCTGGCCGGGGCCACGGTCAAAGCCGACAGGCCTTGTTGCAGCGGTTTCAGGACAGCCTCAACCAACGTCTGGCCGAGGATCCGGCCCAGTGGCAATTCTGGCACGTGGCTGATACATTGTTGCAGCCACAAGACGAAAACACCGCGCCCTGAACCCACGCTTTGAACTCACGAGGGGTTCAGGCGCATACTCACCACTCACACTGGAGGACAGAACAATGGCAATAATGTCGAAGAAAGCCGCATGGTTAACCGGAATAAGCCTGGTGGTTGTGGCCTTGGGCGGATTCTTGCTGGGTGCCTGGGTGGTGTGGTCGTCTTATCTGTTCAAGGCGCCTGTCAATCAGAGGATTGTGGACGCCCGGCACTGGAATCAGGTGCATGAACTGATTGAGCAGGGCAAGCTTACCCAGGCCCGGGAACAGACGCTCGATTATGGGCTGCAGAGTTTGCAGGGGGTGAGTTTTGCCCTCAACCTGACGCCTTCGGGCAAGTCAGCCATTTCCGTTGTTTCTCCCACTGAGTTGTCCGTATTAAGCTGCGAGATTATCAACAAGGGGCGGCAATCTGACGCACCGCGCATCGCCGATTATGCCCGAGTGGTGCATGAGATGTTGCAACTGGATGAAATCGTCGTGCTGTGTGAGCCTGCACAGGCCGATGCCAAGATTGCGGGGCGATAACACCGGCCTGTTTGGGAAACAGAATTGCTTGCATTTTGCCATTTATCCCGGAAAAACCCCGGTTGACCCCGTCCTGGCAAGATAATCTGATTGATGTGTGATAACCGTTGATTGTGAGGTGTCCATGAACAAACCCATAAACAGAAAAAACCGGATTGCTTTTGCCCTTGGCGCGGTGGTAATGCTGTTGCTGGCGGGTTTGGCCGGCACGTATTTTGGTTATTCTCTGGCCCGGGACACTTTCAGGCCGCAGGATGGGGCCATTGCCCGGCTCAAGCACAACAAGGCAATCCATGACCTGATCGCCGCCGGTCGCTTGCAGGCAGCCCGCAACAAGGCCTTGCTGAACGCGATCGGTGATCTGGGCGCGCTGGATACCTCAATCCTGCTTGATGGGCGCGCGCGTTTTGAAGACGTGACGTCTGCGGAATTGTCGCAACTGGTGTGCGATATCCAGGCCGAGGCAGAAACAGCCGAAAAGTACCACGCGGATTTAGCCAGCACCGTTATTCAACGGTTGCGGAAAAAAGGGGTGGTTTCTGCCCGCTGCCAGCCGACGGCCACCACGCTGGCCCCGGCCTCATCCCTGGCCCGGAACGACTATCCGAACGATTAGCCAGTCTTCCTGTTGGGACAAGCCAAAGTGTGGGTCAGCACTTTTTTGTGACTGACCTGGTGAGTCCATGCAGGATTCACGCCCGGTCATCCTGGCACAATCAACCGCCAAGAATCTCCAGGTAGGTTTCGGCCACTTGCAAGGGGCTGGCCAGGGTGGCGGGGTCTTCGCCGGGCCAGGCCTTGGCGCGATGGCGCGTGTGCATGGGCGGCGGGATCACGGTTTTCACCGTGACGCCACTGCTGTCCAGCTCTTCAGCCAGCATGTCGGCCAGCGCCATAATGGCGGCTTTGGACGCGCCATAGGCGCCCCAGTAGGCTTTGTGTGGCAGTTGCGGGTTTTCGCCGGTAAATACCACGGTGCCCTGGCTGGCTTTCAGCGCTGGCAGCAGGGCCTGGGTGAGAAAGGCCGGTGAGTTCAGGTTGGTCTGGATTTCCTTCAGCCAGCGCGTGGGTTCGTAGTGTTCAAAGGGCGTCAGCCCGGAAAAGGCCACGGCGGTGTGCACCAGGGCGTCCAGTGACGGCAGCTTGTCCGCAATGGCATGTGCCAGCTGAGCAAAGTCATCCGGCGTGGCACCCAGCAGGTCCATGGGGTAGAGGATGGGTTCATGGCCGGTTTCTGCCTGCACGTGGTCGGCCATTTCATTCAGCACCTTGGGGTTCTTGTCCAAGGCGATGACGGTGCAGCCATTGTGCGTCAGACGCAGGGTCAGCGCGGCACCCAGGCCGCCGGTGGCGCCGGTGACCAGCACCACCTTGTCTTTGAGCTTTGGGTATTCGGGCATGGGTTTCCTTGAATGATGGAATGATAGCAGGGGAGTGATGGCTATTTGTCGCCGCGCTTTTTTTGCATGGCGTTTTTGTGTTTTTCTTCTTTCCAGAGCTGGAAACGGGACTTGATCAGTTTGGCCGGCCAGCGGTTGTTGTTCAGGTTGGCATCCGCGGTTTCCAGGTAGGGGTCCACTTCCAGCGCCGTGATGTGGCGGTTTTCCGGCGTCATCAACAGTTTGGAAACGCGCCTGGGGTTTTTGCGCCAGATTTCTGCCGGGATGCGCAGGATTTCATTGC
>WGBZ01000103.1 GCA_015494035.1 Lysobacterales bacterium
GCTGTTTATTCCCAAGCCCATGAAAAATCATGGCAATTACATTATTTCGTTGGCTAACCTGACCCGCTGGCTGGGCGAGCAGGCCGAAAACCTGGGCGTGAATATTTTCCCCGGCTTTCCCGCCGACCAGGTGATTTACGGCGACAATGGCGAAGTGCAGGGCATCATCACCAAGGACATGGGCGTGGCCGCAGGCGGCACACCCAAGCCCAATTTTGAGCCCGGTTACCGCCTGCTGGGCCGTTACACCGTGTTTGCCGAAGGCTGCCGCGGGCACCTGGGCAAGGAATTGATTGAAAAATACGCGCTGGATGCCGAATCAGACCCGCCGCACTATGGCATTGGCCTGAAGGAAATCTGGCAAGTCGCGCCGGAAAAATCACAGCCGGGCAAGGTGGTGCATACCCTGGGCTGGCCGCTGGATAATCACACCGAAGGGGGCGGGTTTCTTTATCACCTGGACGATGGCGTGGTGGCGCTGGGTTACATTGTGGCGCTCAATTACGACAACCCGCACCTGAGCCCGTTTGAAGAATTCCAGCGCTGGAAAACCCACCCGGTGATCAAAAGCACGCTGGAAGGCGGCAAGCGCATCGGCTATGGCGCCCGCGCCATGCACAAGGGCGGGCTGCAATCGTTGCCGAAGCTCATCATGCCCGGCGCGGTGCTGGTGGGCGATGATGCCGGATTTCTCAACCCGGCAAAAATCAAGGGCTCCCACACCGCCTTGAAAACCGGCATGCTGGCGGCAGAAAGCCTGGCCGAGGCGCTATTGGCTGAGAGGCAGCACGACGAGTTAAGCGCTTATCCGCAACGGGTGAAAAACTCCTGGGTGCATGAAGAACTGCATCGCGGCCGCAATTTCGAACCGGCGTTGAACAAGCTGGGCACCTTTCTGGGTTCAGCTTTTACCTTTATTGACCAGAACCTGTTTCAGGGCAAACTGCCGTTTACCTGGCACAACACCACACCGGACTACGCCACCTTGAAACCGGCTTCCCAGGCTCCCAAAATTACCTACCCGAAACCGGATAACGTCATCACGTTCGACCGCCTCTCTTCGGTCTTTCTTTCCAGCACCAACCACGAAGAAGACCAGCCCTGCCACCTGAAACTGAAAGACCCCAATGTGCCCATTGCAGTGAACCTGCCCAAGTGGGACGAACCGGCCCAGCGTTATTGCCCGGCGGCGGTGTATGA
Source organism: Lysobacterales bacterium (assembly GCA_015494035.1). Lineage (GTDB taxonomy): Bacteria > Pseudomonadota > Gammaproteobacteria > Xanthomonadales > Marinicellaceae > S144-45. Next base: position 1,201 of record WGBZ01000103.1, read on the forward strand.
AGTGGTGGAAGAGAACGGCCAGCGCGTGTTCCGCATCAACTTCCAGAACTGCGTGCACTGCAAAACCTGCGACATCAAGGACCCATCCCAGAACATCCACTGGACCGCACCCGAAGGCGGAGGCGGCCCCAATTACGCCAATATGTAATTCACCCTACAGGAAAAGTGAAACACCTACATCCCTGGTGAGAAATCATCCGAAGGTGGGGGTGGACCATTCTTTGGTGGGCTAATATTTAGGGTTAAATCAGGTCCCATATTTTTCATAAGCTGGTTGGCAAATGTAATTACTTGACGAAGTGAGTAGAACTCTGGGCTTGCAAGAAGTTTTTTTCTATCTAAGTCATAGATTAGAAGAAGGGCTGCAGTTTCATTTTGAAGATTGTCGAATGAGGTGTCGTTACCGCTCGTCTTCTTTGTTATGCCTTCAAGAAAGTCGAGATATTTTTTGAACTTCTCTGGTAGGAGTACGATGCTAACATTAGAGGGGTCAATTAGATTGTCAATGTATGAGTTTGCATTTATATTTAAACTTGTCCGTAAGTTCTCTTTTTCACAAACGATTCTCATATATCTCCCTATCAGCAATTGCGGAAACTTGGTTTTCTCCATGCCCCATGCTAGCCAATGGGCTTTTGAAGAGCTCGTTTTGTAGGTATCGAAGTTGGGGTTAGAAAGATAAGAGCATAGGCTTTGACGTAGGGGTTTATTTAATTCGCGGCCTATAGAACTCGAGTCCCTTTTAAATTCTATAATAACAAACTTGGAATTTACTCCAAAAATCGTGTCACCAAACACGGTGTCTGGAGCTGAATTGGATAGATTTGCAACAGATAGCGCACCTCCTTTTTCGCTTACTCTCTGTTTTAGTAATGTCTCGAAATAGCCGATTAATTGGAGTTCGGTAGGATTAGGATTCATTATGATACCCGTCGGTATGTGGGGGCTAATAATGTTATCATAACTTGAATGCTTCTTTAATATTGGTCTTCGAACGAAGATAGGCTTCTTGTTCAGATTTTACAGAGACCTGACAGTTATGCTAACTGCTCCTGTGATACAGAAGAAATGGTTAGTCCGTGGGCGTAATAGCGCGGTTGGCGATAAGGAAGCCGGCGCCCACCAGTATCAGCGCCCAGCCGGTACCGGGCAGCAGGAATACCAGCGGTGCGCCAATCACCATCAGGGCCAGCCCGGTGGTGGCGAAGTCGCTGATTTTAGCCTCGGGATTTATCCCCACCCATTTGGCCAGCAGGTGATCGAGGCTGATTTTTCCGGCGCCATTGAATATCAAGGGCAATAACATGATGCTGAACAGCAAGGGCAGTTTGAAGTTGCCAGCGCCCTTGTTGGTGATGACGTAGCCCTGCCAGAGTTCTCCGAGGCTGTTCCAGCTTTCCGGCCAATGCACAGCGGCGGTGGCCACGGCTGTGACGATCAGCAGGGAAAAGGCGGCAAAACGGGTGAACAGACCCAGCAGCAGAAGGATGCTGCCAAGGATTTCCGCCCACATGGCCATTTGCCAGCTGAGGCTGTCGCTGAACCATTCGGCCCCAAACGGCCAGGGAAAGCTGCTGTGTATGGAGCTAAACCAGTTTTCGCCATGCAGTTTCATCATCCCGGCCTCGTAGAATTCGGCAAAAAGAATCAGGCGCAAAAACAAGGGGGGAATGTAATCTCCGGCGGCATTGAGGCGGGCGGTGATTCCCTGCCAGACACAGAGCAGTTTTTTCATGGATTTCTCCTGTTGTTTTTCTTCGGATGGGTAACGGGGCGACTGGTCTGATAACCGGACACAATGCCGCGCCGGTGCCAGTCCTTGATCAGGGCGATGCCTGCCTGTTGTAACGCCTGCGGCTCCTGGTGGCCGATGTGTTGGCCAATGGCCGCCAATGTGTGCGCCAGTGGTTGATCCGGCTTGTCCTTGAGCGAGGCAAACAGCAAGGCCGAAACGGCATTAAGGGACAGGAAGTGAATCTCCTCGTGCCCGTCAGGCTGTTGCTGGCGATAGACCAGAAAAAAGTGGCCGGTTTTGTCCGGGGTTTTCGGCTCATGGCCGGGTTTTATCTGGTGCACGGGAAAGCGATAACTGCCCAGGCGCACCCACGGCGATAAACGGGGTGCCCCGGCCAGCAGGGCTTCGGGGGTTTCTGGCAGGGGGTGCCACTTAGGTGATGGACTTTTGTCAATTTGCACCGCCAGTTCCAGCCACTCGTAGTGCGCCAGTTCCGGCAAATAGGGTTTGTCGGCCAGGGGATTGGTGCTTTCGGTTAGCCAGCGCACGAAATCGCGGGGAATTTCCGGAAAGTAGGGCGTGTGTGCCTGTCCGCTGCGATAAAACGTCCGCACCAGTTGCTGCCACTGGTCTTCGGTGAGGATTTCATGAATGACCGGGAAGGTGCCGGCCAGCAGGGACGAGATGCTG
>WGBZ01000104.1 GCA_015494035.1 Lysobacterales bacterium
CATCCAGGCCGGCCATGCTCATGACCGAATGGTCGGCTTCTTCGCGGATTACGTCCAGCACGTCGTCCACCGTGATGCGACCGATGAGCTTGTTGGATTCATCCACCACCGGCGCTGAAATCCAGTCGTTGTGTTCAAAATCCTGCGCCACTTCCGAGGCCGGGGTGGTGGCTTCAATGGGTTTGGTGGACTGGTCCATGACATCGGCCACCAGGGTGTCTGGGTCTTTTGTCAGCAAGTCGCGAATGGCCAGGCGACCGCGGTAATGCCCGTTGCGGCCAATGACGTAAATTTCATCCAGAGGTTCGGGCAGGTCGCCGCGCATGCGCAGGTAGCGCAGGACCACATCCAGCGGCACGTCCGGGCGCACGGTGACCACTTCCGGGTTCATCAGGCCGCCGGCGGAATCCTCCGGATAGCTCAGGACGCGCTCCAGCAATTCGCGGTTTTCGCGGTCCATGGAGAGCAAAAGCTCGTTGGTGACTTCCTCGGGCAGGTCGTGAATGATGTCTGCCAGGTCGTCGATGTCGAGGTCTTCGGTGGCCTGCACCAGTTCCTCGGTGTCCATGTCCTCGATCAGTGTCGAGCGCACCTCGTCACGGAGGTCAACCAGTACCTCGCCTTCCTTTTCCGGATCCACCTGTTCCCAGACAATTTTCCGTTTGGCCACCGGCAGGGATTCCAGAAAATGCGCAATCTCCGAAGCGGGCAGGGCATTGATGGTGCGCCGGATTTCAGACAGCCGGCCCTCATCCAGGGCATGATAGAGGGCCTGAATGTCTTTTTCGGTGGCTTCGTTGGGAACGGCTTCGGCCATGATGCTGGGTATCCTGTGCTGGTGGCGCCTTGTCAGGCGTCGGGTTAGGGAAGCTATGATAGCGGAAAGGCACGCCCAGCGGAACCGTGACTGTCATCCGGCAGTGAACATAAAGCCGCCGTGAACGCTTGACAGATGGGCTGCGACCCCGTTCAATGCGCGCATGAATTCCGTTCGCATTCGCCCCATGCGGGAAAATGACCTGAACACCGTGGCGGCCATTGAAGCACGCAGCTACCGCTTTCCCTGGTCGAAAAAACTGCTCGGCAGTTGCCTGAGGGCCGGTTATTACTGCTGTGTGATGGAAGACAATGAAGGAAGCCTGTGCGGTTATGGCTTGTTAACCCACGCCGCCGGGGAGGCGCATGTGCTGAATGTGTGCGTGGCACCGGAACACCAGGGCATAGGCCTGGGCAGGAAGCTCATGCAGCACCTGGTTCATTTTTGCCGCTATTGTGGCGATGAGACGGTCTTTCTCGAAGTCAGGGAATCCAACCAGGTGGCACAAAGTCTTTACGCCCGCTTGGGATTCCAGACGATTGGCCTGCGCAAGGGGTATTATCGCGACGGCAATCACATAGAGAATGCGGTGGTTATGTCCCTTGGGCTGAAGTTGCCTCAGCGGCTTGCCGGTGACCGGGAAAAATAATGCTGAAAAATGTCCGTTTACCGATGAAAATGAACTCGGTGACCCTATATCTGGTTGATACGTATAAACCGATAAATGCAACGGTAACTGATGCGAGCAAACAACTAACCTGGAAAGATAAACAAAATAATCCAGCAGGAACACCCATGACAGACATGCTGTATTTATTCCATGCGCGTTAAACGCACATTCAGCGACTTGCTGGGCATGTTCGTGTCCGGCTTGTGCGCCATTCAGTGCGCCCTGGCCCCCATACTGTTGTCTATCCTGCCGGCCCTGCCAAAATGGGCGCACTTTGGTCACGGTTGGCTCTGGATTGCCTTTATCGGTGTGCTGGCCGGTTGGAGCATCGGTCGCAGTTATTGCCGGCATCGGCGCAAGTCCGTATTGGCGGTGGCCCTTGCCGGCTACGCCTTGCTGGTGGCAGGCACCCTGGCGGAAGGGCGCCTGAGCACGTGGCAGGAATCGATGGTGTTTGCCACCGGTGGTTTACTGCTGGCCTGGGCGCACTGGCGGAACTATCGGCTGGACTGTGCCTGTCGCTTGCCTCGCGCGTCAAGCCAGTAAGTGGCCAGCGGCTTTCTAGGGAAGTTCTGATCGAATCGTGACACGGTATCTTGTGGCGTAAAAATGTGCATTTCTGTGTTGCAAACCTTCGCAATAGCTGGCTATTACGTGCAGTTTGCGCCTTGAACTGAACAATTTTTCACAACAATCTGCCCGCGCCAGATTCAATCAGCGCTTCCCTAGTGTGCTTCCTTAATCAGAGACCACGCTAACCTTTTTCAGAATCACCGGCTCCAGCGGCACGTTTTCCGCATCCAGCTTTTCGTGATAGCCGGTTTTGACCGCCGCTATTTTTTTCAGCACATCCATGCCATTGGTGACGTAGCCAAACACGGCATAGCCCCAGCGTTTCGGGCTGGGATTCAGGCTGTCATTGTCCTTGAGGTTAAAGTAAAACTGGCTGGTGGCCGAATGCGGGGCATCGAAACGGGCCATGGCAATGGTGCCTTCCTCATTCCGCAAACCGCTGCCTGATTCATTGAACACCGGCGGACACAGCTTGATTTCTTTCAGTTGCGGCGAGTAACCACCACCCTGGACAACAAAGCCGGGCATCACGCGGTGAAAAATTGTCTTGTTGTAGCGGCCAGCCTTGACATAACGCAGGAAGTTGTCCACCGTCAGTGGCGCGCGTTGCCGGTCCAGTTCCACCTCAATGGTGCCCATGGATGTTTCAAAGCGCACGGTTGGAAAGTCTTCGTCGGGGTAGGGTTTGGGCCCGTCGCACTGGGCGAAGGCTGTTGCTGTGCAGAGGCTGGCAAGCATCAGCCCTAAAAACAGGGGTTGCAGAACCTGGCGGGGAGAAAACAGTATCATGGCGGAATCCGGTGCGGAAACCGGATCAATTTAGCACGATCAAGCCGGATCTGACAACAGGGAATCAGGCATGGATTGGCGAATCTGGGAGCCGGTGCGAACCCGATTTCGGCCGGATCGCTTGGCCAGGTACATGGCCTGATCGGCGTGTTTGACCACCTCGCCCCAGTTGTCCTGCTCCGGGTGCCACTGGGCCACGCCCAGGCTAATGCTCAGGTCAATCCGGTGACCATCCACCGTGAACGGCTCGCCAACAATGTGCTGGCGAATTTTTTCAGCCACTAAAGCGGCGCCATCTTCACGGGTTTGTGGCAACAGAATGATAAACTCCTCACCGCCCCAGCGGCCAATGAAATCACTGGAACGCAGGCTGGTATTCAGGCTTCGGGCAATCTGTTGCAATACAGCATCGCCGGTGTCGTGGCCAAAGCGGTCATTGATATCCTTGAAGCGGTCGATGTCAGCCACAACCACTGAGAAGTGATGGGAAGGGTCCTGCTGACCAATTTGGGTCTGCTGTTCCAGGCGCTGGATCATGGCGCGGCGATTAAGCAGGCCCGTCAGAGAATCGGTCTGGGCCAGTTTTTCCAGTTGCTGGATTTGTTCGTAGTGGTAGCGGGTGGCCAGATAAATGCCGTAGGTGATCAATAGAAAGCCGCTTAACAGGGTGAGCTCCTCCATGGTGGCCAACCAGTTGGGCTGAAAAAAGAGTTCATCCAGAAAGTCCACCAACAAGGACGCATAGAGCAACACAAAGCCGCCGGTCAGGTAGAAGTGAAAGCGTGAGTTGACGGGGTATTTCCGCAGTTTCCAGATAATGACCCAGGCAATAGCGACCAAAGCCCCTTCGAGCATAGCACTGAAGAAACTGGGTTGTTCAAAATGGGGTAAATACAGGGAAGCGGCTGTCCAGGCCGTTGCTGTGGCCAGCAGCAGGCCGATGGCCAGTTTGTTTTTCATTGCGCATACCAGGGGTCAATGAGTGCTGCCCATAGTACCGTAATTATTCATTCGCTTTTGCGTACTGCTGTGCCGGTTTGCAATTGTTGACAATTCCGCATTACTGGTGATGCGTACTTTGTGAACCCGTTATTTGACAAGGCAGGCACTTATCGGTTATGCCATTGCCGGGCAGGGTAACGAAACTTCCGTTTTTCAGGCATCCGCCAGTTGTTCAAGTTTGTGTAACTGTTGTCGAATTTCTCCCGCGCGTTGTCGGGCATCGGCCAGTTTTGCCTTTTCCTTTTCCACCACCGCAGCCGGTGCCTTGGCCACAAACCGTTCGTTGGCCAGTTTGCCTTGTGCGCGCTGAATCTCTTTCTCCAGTCCATTCAGCAGCTTGTTCAGGCGCTGCATTTCTGCCTGTTTATCGATGAGACCGGCCAAGGGAATCAGCAGCTTCATGTCACCGACCAGCGCCATGGCCGATTCCGGCGCCTCTGCGCCATTTTCCAGTGGCTCGATGTGTTCCAGTCGGGCCAGTTTTTCCAGTGTCAGGCGGTGCGCCTGCAACCGCTGCAGGTCCTTTGGCGAGGCATTTTCCAGCAGCATGGTCAACGGCTTGCCCGGAGCGATGTTCATTTCACCACGAATTTGCCGTACACCCAGAATAACGTCCTGCACCCACTGCATGTCGGCTTCGGCGGCCGGGTCTGTCAGGGCCGGATTTTTTTGCGGGAACCGCGCCAGCATCAGGCTTTCGTCAGGCAGGTGAAGGCGGGTTTTGACTTCCTGCCAGATTTCCTCGGTAATAAAAGGCATGATGGGGTGCAGCAGGCGCAAGGCCTGATCCAGCACGTGTAGCAGCGTGTGTTTCACGTTACGCCGTAACGACGCATCGTCCTGATTCAGCAGCGGCTTGGACAATTCCACAAACCAGTCGCAATAGTCGTTCCAGAAAAAGTCGTACACGGACTGGGCGGCCAGGTCGAGGCGGTAATTTTCCAGGTGATCAGACACGGTTTCAGCGCGTTCCTGCAAGCGCGAAACAATCCACTTTTCGGCTACGCTCTCAGGCTGCCAGTTGGCCAGTGGGGAAAAATCTTCGGTGTTCATGAACACGAAGCGGGAGGCGTTGAAGACCTTATTACAGAAATTGCGGTAACCTTCCAGGCGGTTCATGTCGAATTTGATGTCCCGTCCGGTGGAAGCCAGCGAGGCGAAGGTAAAACGCAGGGCATCGCAGCCATAGGGTTTGATGCCTTCGGGGAATTCTTCGCGTGTCTGCTTTTCAATTTTTGGTGCCAGTTGCGGTTGCATTAGTCCGCTGGTGCGTTTTTTTACCAGGGTTTCCAGGTCGATGCCGTCAATGATGTCCAGCGGATCAAGGACGTTACCTTTCGATTTGGACATTTTCTGGCCGTGTGAATCGCGTACCAGCCCGTGTACGTACACTTCCTTGAAGGGCACATCGTCCATGAACTTGAGGCCCATCATGATCATGCGGGCGACCCAGAAAAAGATGATGTCAAAGCCGGTCACCAGCACGTTGGTGGGGTAAAAGGTGTTCAGTTTCTCGCTGTCTTGCGGCCATCCCAGGGTGGAGAATGGCCACAGGGCGGAGGAAAACCAGGTGTCCAGCACGTCTTCATCCTGGCGCAGTGGCAGGTTCTCTGGCAAGTCGTACTTTTCCCGCACCGCCGCTTCGGATTTGCCCACATAAATATTGCCGTCCTCGTTATACCAGGCCGGGATTCGGTGGCCCCACCAGAGCTGGCGCGAAATGCACCAGTCCTGGATGTTGTTCATCCAGCTGTAATATGTGTTTTTCCAGTTGTCTGGCACAAAAGCAATGTCGCCCTTGTTGACCGCTTCAATGGCCGGGTCAGCCAAGGGCTGGATTTTGACGTACCACTGGTCGGTGAGGTAAGGCTCTACCACGGCGCCGGAGCGGTCACCGCGGGGCACCATCAGGGTGTGATCCTCGATTTTTTCCAGTAAACCCTGTTGCTCAAGGTCGGACACGATCTGTTTGCGGGCCTCAAAACGATCCAGGCCGCGGTATTTTTCCGGCATCTCGTCATTGATGCGGGCATCGTCGGTGAGCACATTAATGAGCGGCAAATCATGCCGTTTGCCTATTTCATAGTCGTTGAAATCGTGCGCTGGCGTGATCTTGACGCAGCCGGTACCAAATTCGCGGTCCACGTACTCGTCAGCAATCACGGGAATGGTGCGATCGGTCAAAGGCAGGGCGACTTGTTTGCCAATGAGGTGCGCGTAGCGTTCATCTTCCGGGTGCACGGCCACGGCGGTATCGCCGAGCATGGTTTCCGGGCGCGTAGTGGCCACCACCAGGTATTCGTCGCCGGGCTGGCCATTGGCATCGGCAATGGGGTAACGCAAATGCCACAGGTGTCCGTTTTCTTCTTCGGAGATCACTTCCAGGTCGGACAAGGCGGTGTGCAGCACCGGGTCCCAGTTGACCAGCCGTTTGCCGCGGTAAATCAATCCTTCGTCATACAGCTTTTCAAACACTTCCTGCACGGCGGCCGAAAGGCCTTCGTCCATGGTGAAGCGTTCGCGTGACCAGTCACAGGATGCGCCCAGCCGGCGCAGCTGGCGGGTGATGGTGTTACCAGACTGTTCTTTCCATTCCCAGACCTTTTCGATGAATTTTTCCCGGCCCAGGTCGTGGCGGGTCAGGCCCTGGGCGTTTAATTGCCGTTCTACCACCATTTGCGTGGCAATGCCGGCGTGATCGGTGCCCGGTTGCCACAAGGTTTTGTCGCCTTTCATGCGGTGATAACGCACCAGCGCATCCATGATGGTGTCCTGAAAGGCGTGCCCCATGTGCAAGGTGCCGGTGACATTGGGCGGTGGAATCATAATGCAGAAGCTGTCGGGGCTGTCACCGCGGGGTCTGAAATAGCCGCTGTTTTCCCAGTGTTCATACCACTTGGTTTCAATGGCGGCGGGATCGTACTTTTGCATCATGGGCAGGGCATCCTGAAGCGTTGTTTCTGTGTTTTCGACAGGTGGTGGTTATGAATGTGTCTGTTCGGGTCTGGGACAATCTCGCCTGACCGGGAACGGTGGCGGGTTCCCGGTCAGCTTGTTGTCTTTTAATCAGCCTGTTCGCTGCGGTCAATCAGAAACTGTGACAGCAGGGGCACCACGCGGCCAGTGGCGCCTTCTTCTTTTTTGCGCCAGGCCACGCCGGCGATGTCCAGGTGAGCCCAAGGCTGGTCTTCATTGATAAATTCACCCAGAAAAGTCGCTGCGGTAATGGAACCGGCCGGCATGCCGCCAATGTTCTTGAGATCGGCAAAGGGCGATTTGAGCTGTTGCTTGTATTCATCAAACAACGGCATCTGCCAGGTGCGGTCATAAACGGCATTGCCCGATTCCATCAGCTGTGCGGCCAGGGCGTCGCGATTGCTCATGACTGCCGATGTCACGTGCCCCAGTGCCACCACGCAGGCACCGGTCAGGGTGGCCACATCCACAACCAGTTCCGGGTCGAATTCCTGCGCGTAGGTCAGGGCGTCACACAGAATCAGGCGGCCTTCGGCATCAGTATTGAGCACTTCGATGGTTTTGCCACTATAAGAGGTGATCACATCGCCAGGGCGGTAGGCGAGGCCATCGGGCATATTTTCGACGGTGGGCACCACGACCACGAGATTGATGGGCAACTGCAGTTCAGCGACGGTGATAAAAGCGCCGATAACACTGCCGGCGCCCATCATGTCGTATTTCATTTCATCCATGTTGGGGCCGGGTTTGAGTGAGATGCCGCCGGAATCAAACGTGACGCCCTTGCCCACCAGTGCGTACGGTTTGGCGTCACCGGCGCCGCTGTATTCCAGCACCACAATCCGGGAATCGTTGGCGCTGCCCTGACCCACGGCCAGCAAGGCGCCCATGCCCATGTCCTGCAATTCATCCTGATTCAGGACGCGATGCCGGGTGTTGGCATACTGGCCGGTAATTTCCTCGGCTTTGGCCGCCAGGTAGGCGGGGTTGCAAATATTGGGAGGCAGGTTGCCCAGTTCGCGCGCCTGCACCATGCCAATGCCGATGGCATCGCCCTGGCGCACGCAGCTTTCACAATCTTCGCTGACCATGATTGCCACTTCATCCAGGTGGACTTTCTCATCTTCTGGCACATGGCGCGTGGTTACGTACTGGTAGGTGCCGTTATGCGCGGCAATGGCAGCCAGTTGTGCCAGGCGTTTTTCCGGAATGTCGTTTTGGTTGATCTGGGGCAGAAAGCATTCCGCGCTGTCCACGGACAGGCAGCCGGCGTGCTCCACGGCGCGGGTGGTGGCTTCCTGGAAAACGCCCTTGTTAAAGCGGTCTTTTTCGCCCAGGCCCACAATCACAATCGGTTGCCCTGAAGGGCTGTAGAGCATCAGCAGTTGGGATGGTTTGGCACGAAAATCGCCTTTTTCCAGAACCTTTTTTAACTGGCCGCCGGCCAGTGCGTCAATGCGTTGGCCCGTGGCGTTGAGGGAATCTCCGGGAAACACCCCAAACAGAATGGCATGATCGCCGCTGCCTGGCTCAGTGCTGATGCGTTGAATGACTTTCATAATAACCTTCCATGCCAAACTGGCTTTAATAATGAGAAAACGGGAGAAGCGCGGGCTTTTCTTAGGGAGCCTCTGATTGAATCGTGAACTCGCATCTCATCCCTGAAATGTCCGATAACTGCGTTGAAGTTCTTTCGAATAGCCTGCTTTTGGCTGCGAACTTCGCCTTGTTCTCGAACATTTCAGACATAATCTGCTTCGTCCAGATTCAATCAGCGCTTCCCTGGGTAAGGGCCGTCCCTGGCGCTTTGGCGGTTGCTGTGGGCACCGGCCAATCTGCCTGAGTGAAAACACCAGTTGTCAACGTGATATCTGGTGTCAGAAACGGCATAACGGCGTATTCTAACAACTTTCTGCTCTTGAACCACCCCTTTTGCGCTGCCAATAAGGTAAATAACCATGTCGTGGTGCGGGTTTTGCCGGTTTCTGTTTTACCGTTTCTATTTCAGGACTCAGTGCCAGCACCAATGCAATGAATAGATTGGCCCTTGCCAGCTGCGACGCCAACAGAAAGTGCCTGCGCCCAAGTGGCCGGATTTGGTAAGATAGCGTCCTTGTTCTTATTGGCCGCCGCATTGCCAGAAGCTGTGGTGACCATGACTTGTTCCCTGCGGCGGAGAGCGCGTGAGAATCCTTGCTACCTATTTACGACGCGAATCGGCGAAAACCGTTGCCGTGATATTTGCCGTCCTGTTTTTAATTACCCTCGGCACCTTGTTTGCTGATACCTTGCGCGCCATCGCGCGGGGTGCCTTGCCATCGTCCATGCTATTGACGGAACTGGGCCTGCGCACCGCCAGCGTGCTGACCATTCTTTTTCCCCTGTCGCTGTTTCTGGGCGTACTCAGTCACTTAAGTGGCATGTATCGCAATCAGGAGGCCGTGATGTACCACGCCTTTGGCCTCGGCGTGGGCCAGTTTTTGCGCTTTCTCATGCCCATGGCCCTGGCTTTTGCCGGATTCATGCTGGTGCTTTCCCTGTGGGTGGTGCCCTGGGCTTCGCGCCAGTCGGATATGCTGGCCCAGGCCGCCCGTAAGGAGGTTTCCGTGCTGGGCCTGAAAGAAGGCGAATTTCAGACCCTGGGCGATGACGAGGCGGTCATCTATATCGAAAAAATTGACGCGGAAAACAACCGCTTTCAGCGCGTGTTCCTGGCGCGCCAAACCCCCGGTGTGGTGGATGTCCTGACCGCCAGCTATGGCTATCAGTTTGAAGACGAAACCAGTCACCAACGCTATCTGGCCTTATTTGATGGCCACCGCAGCGAAGGCCGAGCCGGTCAGCTGCGCTATCAACGGCTGCATTTTGACCGTGCCGATGTGCGTTTGCCACGCCTGCAGGGGCGGTCCTTTTCTGTGGAGGAGGACGGCAAGACTGTACGTGAGTTGCTGGCCTCCAGCGATCTGAAGGACAGAACAGAGCTGCACTGGCGGCTGGTGCCTGCCATCTCGGTGCTGGTCCTGGTGGCTTTGGCTGTGGCTTTGGCGCGCACTTCGCCACGCGAAGGCAAATACGGCAATATCATGATCGGTTTGCTCGCCTATGTGGCTTACGTAAATTTCCTCGCGCTGGGTCGGGCTTTGCTGGAACAGGGCAAGCTGCCCATGTGGCTCGGTTTATGGTGGGTGCATCTGGCCTTTCTGGGCTTTGCCCTGTGGCGAATCTGGAAACTGGACGGTGAATTGGGGCCATTTCGCGCCAGGGTGTTGGCATCGTGCTGAAAATCGTTGACCGCTATTTGTTGAAATCCATCAGCCAGGGCGTGTTGCTGGCGGTACTGATTTTTCTGTCACTGGATGTGCTGATCGCCATCATTGGCGAAATGGGCGACATCGGGCGAGGCGACTATGGCGTTGCTGATGCCTTTTATTTTGTGCTGTTGACCATTCCGCGACGCGTGTACGACATGTTTGCCGTTAGCGCGGTGGTGGGTGTTTTACTGGGCCTGGGGGCTTTGGCGGCTGGTTCAGAACTTACGGTTCTGCGCTCTGTGGGCTACAGCCGTTTGCGCATTGCCGGAACGGTGGCCATGGCCATGGTGTTATGGATGCTACCGGTTTCCTGGCTGGGAGAATTTGTGGTGCCTGGCAGCGAATTTCTGGCCGAATCCTTTCGCACCAGTCAGTTGCAGAGAAACGTCGGGCTCAGCCGCCATTCCGGCATTTGGGTGCGGGATGGCCAGGTGATCCTGAATGCCCTGCCGGTGCGAGAAAAAAACAGCGACAAACAACGGGTGCGGCTGGTGGATGTGACCATCTATCAGCTGGATGACGAGCTCAAAGTCAGAGAAATATCCCAGGCGAAAGAAGCACAGCATGATGGTCGCGCCTGGCGCATGAAAGACGTCAAGATCACCCGATTTACTGATAAAAAAGTGGTGTTGGACGCAGTGCCTGAGAAAATCTGGCCTTCACGCATCGACCCGACCATACTCACCATCAGCCGCACACGGCCCAAATACCTCTCGGCTAGGGACATCATTCGCCTGCAACATTTCAAACGTCATCAGGCCTATGTGGCCCCGGCGTATCGCATTGCCCTGTGGGCCAAGCTGGTTTTCCCTCTATTGGTGATTGCCTCGGCACTGAGTGGTCTGCCTTTCCTGTTTGGCTCCGTGCGGGGTGGCCTGGGGCAACGGTTGACCGTCGGTGTCATGATTGGTGTGGTGCTGTATCTGGTGAACCGCACCTTGTTGAACCTGGGTGAGGTTTATGCCCTGCACCCGTTCTGGGTTACGGTGTTGCCGCCGCTACTGATTATTCTCGGCGTTCTGTGGTACTTGCGCCCTGGGCGACTGGGTCAGCCTGAGGCCTGCCTGCAACCAGTGGCCTCGGTCAGTCAGTGATGCCTGCTTGTTGGTTTAATGACCCATCAAGCGGAAAAGGCTGATGACAGCGGCCAGCACCAGCGCGATTCCGGCAATAACCGCTGCAATGGCTACTGCCCAGGGGCGCTGCTGAAGGCCATTCCATTGTAGACGCCAGGCACGCATGCCAAGGGTTTGCCCGCCCATTTTGAGGGAGCCGGCCAGGTAGGCGGTGATGCCCCCCACCACCAGCAATTGGAACCAAAGCGTTTCCGGCGGCACTTCATGCGCCGGTGTCAGAATTACAGCCAACAAGGCCAGAAAAAACAGGATTCCGGCAATGACCAACGTGTCGTAAACCGCCATAGCAATAAGTTTAAAAAGAAAAGTGAGGGGTTGGCGAACATTCATGAAAAGAATTCCTGATTTCTGAGTCTGGAGAAGTGCTGGGTGTCGGGCCAAAAGCCCTGGCCTGACTGTTGCTGCGTCGGATGCCCGGTTTCACGCAGACCGGTGCAACTTGTGTTGCAGGACAATCAGCTCGGTCGAATTGATACCAGTCGTGCCATCGAGAATATTGTAAGCTTTTCCTGGCCAACTGCCTCCTTTTGCAGGGAGATTCATTTGGGATTGTACAAAATTTGGTCAATTGCCAGTTCCCATCGAGCTGCCCGGATACGCCTTATTCTCTCCGTCTGGAGCTTAGTCTGGCACTGCTTTTTTAATGCCGTTCCGGTGACAAGAAAGGGAGCAGATCAATATGCCATTTGCTGGTCACACAGCCTGTCAGACGTAACATTGTGACACAATTGTCTACCCGTTTTTTTTTCGAAAGTACACCCCAAAATGCTAAAAATAGGGCTTTTCTTTTTGCAGGTGAGACGGTATTCTAGGCCCTAACCTTATGCGGCGCAGGCTTTCATACCACCAAAAGCAGTGGTTTTTCTTGTTTTTGGGCCGGTGGATTGCCTGGTTTTTCTTAATTAACATGAGTGGTAACACGGTATGTATAGAGCACAGAATGCAAATCGAGCAATTCGACTTGTTGTGATTGCGCTGGCCTTGGCCTTCACCGCCGGGGTCAATGCCCAGGCGCTGAAAACCGCCATCCAGACAGATGTAAAAATCAACAAGGACGCGGCCAAAGCCCAAAAGACGGTAGACCGGCTGGCGGACCAGGCAGATAACCTGACGATTAAATATCGCACGGTCCTGAACGAAACCGAAAGCCTGAAAATCTACAACGACCAGTTGGAGCGTGTGGTTCAGGATCAACGTGACCAGAAAGCGTCTATCCTCAAACAAATGGATCAGCTGGAAGCCACCAACCGCGGCATTGTGCCATTGATTATTGAAATGGTTGAAATGCTGGGTGAGCTGGTGCAGGCCGACGTGCCGTTCAAGCTGGCCGAGCGCATGGCCCGGGTTGCCGCGCTTGAAGACCTGCTGGACAAGTCCGATATCACCACCTCAGAAAAATTCCGTAAAGTGACCGAAGCCTATGGCATCGAACTGGATTACGGTCGTTCCGTTGAAACCTATGAAGATACCTTGCCGAGCGAAAACCGTAAAGTGAAGTTCTTGCGCATCGGACGTACCCTGCTGTTGTACCAGACTCTGGATGAAAAACAATCCGGCTGGTGGAACCCCCTGACGCGCAAATTCGAGCACCTGGGCAAGGAATACAATGACACCATCAAGCAGGGCATCCGCATGGCTGCCAAGCAGGCCGCACCGGATCTGGTCAGATTGCCAGCCCCCGGACCGAAACAAGCTGGAGGTAAATAAGCAATGAAAAAGATAATTATCGCACTCAGTGCCTTCTTGCTGATCGGTACCGCCAGTGCCCAGCAAGCCAACACGAAAAGCATGGACGAATTGCTGCAGAAAGTTTACAAGGCGGCTCGTGAAAGTTCGGCAGAAAACAAGCGCCGCATTGCCGAATTCAAACAAAAACGCGATCAGCAGCAACGCCTGCTGAATGAAGCCAAGGCCGCCCTGCGCGCTCAGGAGCAACGCAGCGAACGCCTGAAGGCCGAATATGACGCCAATGAAAAGGAATTGGCCGAACTGGAAACAGTGCTTCACGAGCGTTCAGGTAACCTGGGCGAGATGCAAGGCACCATCAAGATCCTCGCCGGTGACCTGCGTTCGCAGCTGGAACACTCCATTACCAGCGCCCAGTATCCCGACCGGATTGAATTCCTGGCGGAACTGGCGGCCAAGAAAGAATTGCCCACCATCGATGACATTCGTCGCCTGTGGTACGAAATGCAGCGCGAAATCACCGAATCCGGTAAGATTGTCAAGTTCAAAACGGACATCCTGAATGCCGAAGGTATTGTGGAAAAGAACCAGCAAGCCGCTCGTCTGGGTGTGTTTGATGCTTTTGACAAGGATGGCAATTTTCTGATCCTGAAATCACCTGATGAAGAAGGTGGCCTCAGCAAACCCATTCTGCACCGTCTCAAGCGACAGCCCGATGGTCGCTGGTTGGCTTTGTCTCGCAAATTTGTGCAGACCCCGCCGAACCAAATCACCGACGTGCCTGTGGACTACACCCGGGGCACCATTCTGCAACTGGTTGTGCAAACACCCAGCCTGTGGGAAAAAGTCAAGGAAGGTGGCATCGTGGGTTACGTGATTCTGGCCCTTGGCGCTATCGGCCTGCTGGTGGCATTGTGGAAATTCTTCCAGCTGTGGAGCATCGGCAGCAAGATAAAGCGCCAGCTCAAGAGCAACCAGCCGCGTGAAGACAACCCACTGGGTCGCATTATGAAGGTTTACACAGAAAACCCAGATGCGGACATCGAAACCATGGAGCTGAAGCTGGATGAAGCCATCCTGCGCGAAACGGCTCCGCTGGAATCCGGCCTGTCCTTTATCAAGGTGCTGTACGTGATTGCGCCATTGCTGGGTCTGCTGGGTACCGTTGTGGGCATGATCCAGACCTTCCAGATGATTACCCTGTTTGGTACCGGCGATCCGAAGAGCATGGCCGGCGGTATTTCCATGGCACTGGTCACCACGGTGCTCGGTCTGGTGGTTGCGATTCCGCTGACCGTCTTGCACTCTGTGCTGCAGTCCATGGCACGTAAGCAGACCCAGATTCTGGAAGAACAAAGCGCCGGCATCATCGCCAGAATGGCGGAGAAGTAAAATGTATCAGCTGAAAGAATTCTGGTACTCCATCATGAGCTTTATCAACATGGGTGGCCCGGTGCTCTGGGCCATCATGCTGGTGTTGTTCCTGATGTGGGTGATGATTCTGGAGCGTCTTTATTTTTACTCGGTCACCTTTCCGCGCATGAAGAAGCAGATTATCCAGGAATGGGATGCGCGCAGTGACACCACCAGCTGGTATGCCAAACGCATCAAGGAAGCCCGCGTCTCCGAGGCGTCCATCGCCCTGCGTTGGGGCCTGGGGTTTCTGGATGCGCTGGTGGCCATCAGTCCATTACTGGGCCTGTTCGGTACAGTTTATGGCATGCTGCAGGTGTTTGATATCATGGCGGTGGCCGGTACCAGTAATGCCCGCGCCATGGCCAGTGGCGTTTCCAAAGCCACTATCCCCACCATGGCCGGCATGGTGGCAGCCTTGTCAGGGGTGTTTTTCACCACCTACTTCAAGCAGAAAGCACGCCGCGAAGCCGAGAGACTCGAAGACACCATGCAATCGCATTAAGACTTTTCTGCGGCGAAAAGGAACCTTTCCGCCGCAGAGCCTGTCGCAATTGGTAACAGGCACCTAAGGAATTATTTGAGGTTTTAACCCCATGAAAAGACGACATTTTCAAGAAGACGAAGCAGAGATCAACATCACGCCCATGCTCGATGTGGTGTTCATCATGCTGATTTTCTTTATTGTGACCACCTCCTTTGTCAAGGAAACCGGTGTGGACATCAGCCGCCCCACCGCCAGTTCCGCCAAAAAGGTCAGTAAAGGCAATATTCTGATCGCCATCAAGGAAAACGGCAAAATCTACATGAACAAGCGCGACATTGATATCCGTGCCGTACGTGCCAACGTGGAAAAAGCCCACGCGGAAAACCCCGAAGGCACCGTGGTGATTATTGCCGACAAGAACTCTAAAACGGGCGACTTGGTGCAAGTGATGGATCAGGTCAAGGCCGCCGGCGTGGAAAAAATTTCCGTGGCCGCCCAGCGCGGGGAGAGTTAAGCCATGAGCGCCGACACCAAACGCGTGGCGATTTTTCCGATTGCGGTGGTGATCGGAGCTGCCATCACCCTGTTGCTGTTTTATTTCATGTACTCGTTGATCACCACCAGCGCCACCAAGCCGAGAGATTCAGACAATCCCACCATTGACTTCTCGCCGGTGAAACTGGAAGCGGAAGCCGAGCGCAAAAACCGCGTGCGGCCCAAGAAGCCGCCTCCACCCAAGGAACCACCCCCACCGCCCAAGATGAAGGTGGCCCAACAGACCAAGCCGGTCAACCAGATGCCCTCAATGGACATGCCGAACCTTGATCTGGCGGCCAATGGCGATGGCCCGGCACTGGGTGCGGTCGGCTATGGCGTGGATCGCAATGCCGAAGGCGACGTGATTCCGCTGGTGCGCATTCCACCCCAATACCCGCGCAAGGCCGCCATGGCCAAGATCGAAGGCTGGGTAAAGGTGGAATTTACCATCA
>WGBZ01000105.1 GCA_015494035.1 Lysobacterales bacterium
CTTTCCTGCTGACTGCCTTGGCAGCCACCAATGCGCTGGCTGACGTGGGTGACTTGCTCATCACCGAAATCGTCAATACCCCGAACAATGCCGAATTCGTGGAGATTTACAACAACGGCAGCAGCACCGTCGCCCTGGATGATGTCTATCTGACCGATGCCACTTTCGCACCCAACCAGGTGTACTACTACAAGATTGTAACCGGCGCTGACTACGGCGGCGGTGGCTTTGCAGACTTTCATGCCCGTTTCCCCGCCGGCGCCAGCATTGCGCCGGGCGAGTACCAGACCATCGCCCTGGTCGGCTCCAGTGCTTTTACCACCGCTTATGGCATCAACCCGACCTATGAACTATACGAAGACAACACCAGCAGCGATGCCATTCCCGATATGCGTGAAGCACAGCCCGGCTCCATCAATGGCCAGGGCGGCCTGTCCGGTGGCAACAACAATGGCGAAGTGCTGGTCCTGTACTACTGGGACGGCAATTCCGATCTGGTGCAGGACATCGACTACGCCGTGTGGGGTGACAAGTTTGAAGCGGTGGACAAAACCGGCATTTCCATCGATGGCCCGGACGCCGATTCCACCCCCAGCACCTACCTGAGCGATACGCCCATTACCAATCAGGCAGTCATCGCCAACAGTGATGCGCCAGCGGGCATGAGCTGGCAACGCAGTAATTTCACTGAAGGCAACGAAACCAACACCGGTGGCAACGGCTTTGCCGGCCACGACGAAACCAGTGAAGACCTCAACAACACTTGGACGGCCGCTGTCCCCAGCCCCAACTCGGCGCTGGGCACGGGCGTACCATTTCTTATCATCAATGAAGTCGATGCTGTGAACAGCGGGGCCGAATTTGTTGAACTGTATGACGGCGGCAACGGCAACACCAGCCTGGATGGCTTGAGCCTGATTTTTTATGACGGTGCCACTGACCGGGTGTACCACATTGTGGCGCTGGACGGTTTCAGCACCGACGCCAGCGGCTATTTGCTCATAGGCAATGCCGCCCTGACTCCTGACATCCCGCTGCCTGATGGCACCATCGAAGATGGCGCGGATGCCGTGGCAGTTTACAACCAAAGTGCAGCCGGTTTTTCCATTAATGACCCGATCACTACTGCCGACCTGATTGACGCCCTGGTATATGATTCCGGCCAGAGCGACGATGCCGGTCTGCTCGTGCTGTTGAACCCGAGCCAGCCCCAGATCAACGAAAACAGCAACGGCCAGGCCGCCAGTGAATCCATGGCGCGCTGCCCCAATGGCAGCGGCGGGCAACGCAACAGCAGCAGTTTTCAGGCCACCGCACCCAGCCCGGGCGTGGTCAACTCCGTGTGCCCGGTAGGCGATTACTACGCCAACGTGGATGCCAGCAACTCCACTGTTTTGCGCACCACGCTGCACGAAACCATCGATGACCACACCCGCTATCCCTATTCCTCGAGCAGCACCGATACCTGGGATATCCTCGGCGAGGCCGACCGTGACCCCAATGATTCCACCAAGGTCTGGATGCTGTATAAAAATAATGCTTACACCTGGAATGGCGGCGGCCAGCAACCCTATAACCGCGAGCACACCTGGCCCAAATCCTATGGCTTTACTGGCGATAGCAACGGCTACCCGTACACCGACGCCCACCACTTGATGCTGGCGGACGTGGGCTACAACAGTGACCGTGGCAACAAGTATTTTGATAATTGCTCAAGCAACTGCACCGAAAGAACCAGCGTCGCCCACAATGGCGTCGGTGGCGGCTCAGGCGTGTACCCGGGCAATTCCAACTGGTTTGATAACGATTCCTGGGAAGTGTGGAGTTTTCGCAAGGGCGATGTGGCGCGCGCCATGTTCTACATGGACATCCGTTATGAAGGCGGCGTGCATGGCATCACTGGCTACCCGGAACCTAACCTGCAACTCACCGACGACCCCAGCCTGATCCAGCCAGAGAACAATGGCGATGCCTACATGGGCTTGCTCAGTGTGCTGCTGCAATGGCACCAGCAAGACCCGGTGGATGACATTGAAC
>WGBZ01000106.1 GCA_015494035.1 Lysobacterales bacterium
CCAAGGGCCAGCATGGCGGCCGCCATCAGCGCCGCATTTCGCGCCCCGGACTGGCCAATACTCATGGTAGCCACAGGAACGCCAGCGGGCATTTGCACGATGGACAGCAGGGAATCCAGCCCGTTCAGATGACTGGAACGCACGGGCACACCAATCACTGGCAGGGTGGTTTTGGCTGCCAGCATACCGGGCAGGTGGGCCGCGCCACCGGCCCCGGCAATAATGACCTGTAAACCGCGATCAGCAGCCTGGTCGGCGTATTCCATCATCAATTCCGGTGTCCGATGGGCCGAGACCACCTGCTGTTCAAAGGCAATACCGAGTGCCTGCAGCTGGCTGGCCGCGTGGCGCATGGTTTCCCAGTCAGAACCCGAGCCCATTACCAGGCCCACAACGGGCTGCTGTTTTTTTCTGTGACTATCCGAGGTATTCATGCGTTTGCTCCTGTGCCGCCGGGCGTAATCCGTGAATGTGGGGCCAGTTTAACCCGGTGAGGCATTCAAGTGAAACCCGGAAAAAACAAAACCCCACTCCTGGGAATGGGGTTTGCACCGGGCTGGTATGCGGCTTTACAGGGCAGCCACAGCCGCCGCACACACGCTCAACACCATGGGCGTGAGCAAAACCAGCGCCAGCTGGGCAATGGCCAGCAGGTTCAAAAAGAAGCGTGCATCCACGCTGGCCACAATGGCCTGATCGGTCTGGGCTTCGTCAAAATACATCACCTTAATAATGCGCAAGTAATAGAATGCGCCAATAACGGCAAACACAACGGCCACCAGAGCCAGGCCCAGGTAACCGGCTTCCACGGCGGATTTCAACACCCACAGCTTGGAAACAAAACCCACCAATGGCGGGAAACCGGCCATGGAAGCGATAATCAGCAACATCAGAAAAGCCAGCCAGCCATTGCGCTGGTTCAGGCCTTTCAGGTCATCGATGTTTTCCACTTCCACGCCTTTGCCAGACAGCACAATCAACAGACCAAAACCGCCTGCCGCCATGATCGCATAGGTGATGATATAGAACATGGCCGCGGCAAATCCGGCGGCGCCACCGATAAAGCCCAGCAACATAAAGCCAATGTGAGAAATGGTGGAGTAGGCAAACAGGCGCTTGATGTTGGTTTGCTGAATGGCAAACAGGTTACCGATAACAATCGACAGAATAGCCAGCATGGCCACCATGGTTTGCCAGTGCACCTGGGTTGGGCCCAGGCCCTCCCCCAACAGACGCAAGGCCAGACCAAAGGCTGCCAGCTTGGGTGCCGAGGCAATAAAGGCGGTGGTGGACGTGGGCGCACCGGTGTAAACATCCGGCACCCACATGTGGAAAGGCGCCGCGCCTAGCTTGAAGGCCACCCCCACCAGCACAAACACCAGCCCCAGAATCAACAGTTTTGAGTCCGGCTGCGCCGCGGCCACCTGAGCGATGGCATCCAGTTGCAGGGAACCTGTGGCCCCGTAAACCATGGAAAGACCATACAGCAACATGCCTGAGGCCAGCGCGCCAAGCACGAAATACTTGATGGCCGCTTCATTCGCCTTGATATTTTCACGGTCGAACGCCACCAGCGCGTAACTGCTCAAAGCCAGCAATTCCAGACCCAGGTACAGGCTGATGAGGTTCTGGCCAGAAACCATTACCATCATGCCCAGCAGGGCAAACAGCATGAGGGCAAAGTATTCGCCTTTGAACAACGAGCGGTTACGCAAATATTGCTTGGCAAATACCACCACGGCCGCCAGCACAAAATACATAAACAGTTTCAGCACGTCCCCAAAGGTGTCGCGCACAAAGGTGCCATTGAAAGCATACTGGGCACTGAAGGCCTGGGCACCCAGATGATCACGCAACGTGACCAGCGCGGCAAACACCAGTGTCAGCAAGGTCAGGGAAACCAGCAAACCGTCTTTTTCCGGCTTGACCACCAGACCCACCAGCAGGACAACACAGGCCATGCTCAGCACGATAATTTCGGGCAATGCGGCCACCAGATCACTCCATCCAAACATGCTTTACACCCCGCCTGCTTTAGTCACGGAAATCAAGTCAATCAAATGCTGGATGGATGGACGCATCACATCCACCAGCGGCTCGGGCCACACGCCCAGGAACAGCACGGCCACGGCCAGCACGGCCATGATAAAGAATTCCCGCTGGCTCATGTCCTTCAGATTGGCCACCGCATCGTTCTTGACTTCGCCATACACCACGCGCTTGACCATCCAGAGTGAATACGCCGCGCCCAGAATCAGGCTCAGGCCGGCAAAAAAGGCAAACCAGAAATTGCCCTGAAAACTGCTGACGATGACCAGAAACTCACCCACAAAGCCGGAGGTACCGGGCAAACCGGCATTGGCCATGGCAAAAAAGACAAAGAAGGCGGCAAACCAGGGCATGGTATTGGCCACCCCGCCATAGTCCTTGATCTGGCGGCTGTGCAGGCGGTCATACAATACGCCCACGGCCAGAAACAGGGCCGCGGAAATAAAGCCGTGGGAGATCATCTGCACCATGGCGCCGTCCAGGGCCATTTCCACGTGACCGCCTTTGGCCAGCAGGGTAAAACTAACAAACAGACCCAGGGTCACAAAACCCATGTGTGAGATGGACGAATAGGCAATGAGCTTTTTCATGTCTTTCTGCACCATCGCCACCAGGCCGATGTAGACAATGGCGATCAGCGACAGGGCAATAACAAGCAACGCCATTTCCCGGCTGGCATCGGGGGTAATGGGCATGGAAAAACGCA
The DNA here is from genome assembly GCA_015494035.1 of Lysobacterales bacterium. Lineage (GTDB taxonomy): Bacteria > Pseudomonadota > Gammaproteobacteria > Xanthomonadales > Marinicellaceae > S144-45. Next base: position 2,756 of record WGBZ01000106.1, read on the forward strand.
CAAAACCGTAACCACCGACTTTCAGCATGATGGCAGCCAGCACCACGGAGCCGGCGGTGGGCGCTTCCACGTGTGCATCCGGCAACCAGGTGTGGAAAGGCACCATGGGAATCTTGACCGCAAAAGCGAGGAAAAAGGCGAAAAATAGCCACAACTGTTCTTTCAGACTTAAAGGCAATTCCCACCACTGGGCCAGTTCAAACGTGCCGCTTTTCAGGTACAGGTAAATGAGGCCCACCAGCATGAACACCGAACCCAGAAAGGTATAAAGGAAAAACTTAATGGTGGCGTAGACCCGATTCGGCCCGCCCCAAATGCCGATGATGATAAACATCGGAATCAGCATGGCCTCGAAAAAGACATAGAACAACATGGCATCCAGGGCCACGAAAACGCCAATCATCATGGCCTCAAGGATCAGAAAAGCGGCCAAAAATTGATGCACGCGTTTTTTCACGTTCCATGCTGCCAGCACCGTCAGCACCGTAATAAAAGCCGTCAGCACCACCAGTGGCATGGAAATGCCGTCAACACCCAGGTGATAGTTGATGTTAAGCGCGGGTATCCAGGGCAGTGAACCCTCAAACTGCATCGCCGCCGAACTGGCATCAAACCCTTGCCACAAGGGCCAGCACAGCGCCAGTGTCGCCAGCGCCGTCAGCAGGCTCAGGCCCTTGGCCAGGGCTGGCCTGTTGGCACCGGCTGTCATCACGATCAGGGCTCCGGCAATGGGCACCCAGATCAACGCATTCAATAAAGACCAATCACTGAACATAAATGAGCTCACCCATTAAAAGATGTAAAGAGCCACAAACGCGATCACGGCAACGACCATGACCAAAGCGTAGTGATACAGGTAGCCGGTTTGCCAGCAACGAATGGCGGCCGAAACACGCCCCACCAGGCGGGCCGAACCGTTCACCAGCACGCCGTCAATAAATTTCTGATCCAGCCAGTGCCACAGCCCCTCACCCAGGCGAACGGTACCACGGACAAAGACCTTCTGATAGAACTCGTCGAAGTAGTACTTGTTTTTAAGCAACTTGTAGAGCGGCGCAAAGGTTTTCTTCAGCTGGCCGGTCACTTGTGGCCGCTTGAGGTAAATGTAGCTGGTCACAGCCAGACCCAGCAGCATCAGCCAGAAAGGCCAGCCGGTCAAACCATGCAGGGTAAACTGCAGCGGCGAGTGGAACTGGTATTCGCCGATTTCCGCCACCACGTTATTTTCCGGCTTGACAAAAATGGCGTCCTTGAAAAAATCCCCGAACAACATGGGTTCAATGGTCAGCCAGCCAATCACCACCGATGGAATGGCCAGCATGATGAGTGGGGCAGTCACCACCCAGGGCGATTCCTTCAGGTGCGATTTGGTGTGCGCATCCATGCGCTCAGGCCCGTAGAAAACCAGGTACATGAGGCGAAAACTGTACAGGGCCGTGATCAATACGCCCAGCAAGGTGGCGGCATAAGCGATGCTGGCGCCAAAGCGGTGCGATTCGTGCGTGGCCTCAATAATGATGTCCTTGGAAAAGAAACCGGAAAAGCCCGGAAAACCCACCAGCGCCAGCGTGCCGATCCACATGGTAAGAAAAGTGATGGGCATGTACTTGCGCAGGCCACCCATTTCTTTCATGTCCTGCTTGTGATGCAGTGCAATAATGACCGAGCCGGCCCCCAGGAACAGTAAGGCCTTGAAGAAGGCGTGGGTCATCAGGTGGAAAATCGCGGCATTATAGGCCGAAACCCCCAGTGCCACCGTCATGTAGCCCAGTTGCGACAGGGTGGAATAGGCAATCACGCGCTTGATGTCGTTCTGCAC
>WGBZ01000107.1 GCA_015494035.1 Lysobacterales bacterium
CCCACCACCAGCGGCGTGCCGGAAGCGACGCGCAGCAGGGCCTGGCGGCGTTCTGCCGTGCCCAGGACCGATGATAAAAAAACCACATTCTGCGCCCCGAACCACTGCATTAAGGTGGTCGCGTGCTGCTCGGCCAGCAGCTCCGTCGGTGCCATCAAGGCGGCCTGCTTGCCGCCATCGGCAGCCGCCAGCATGGCCGCGGCGGCCACCACGGTTTTGCCGCTGCCCACGTCACCCTGCACCAGCCGCTGCATGGGGAAGGCCTGATCCAGGTCCCGGGCGATTTCAGCCACGACCTTGTGCTGGGCTTTTGTCAAGGCGAATGGCAGCCGTTCCTGAAAGGCATTCCAGCTGGCCGGATTCAGGCGGATTCTCGGTGCGGCCTGGGTCTGGACTTTCTGACGCAGCTTTTTCATGGCCAGCACGTGCGCGGTGATTTCTTCCAGAATCAGGCGCTGCTGTGCCGGGTGCGTACCGGCCAGCAAGCGAGGCACATCCACGTCTGGTGGTGGCTGGTGAATCAGGCGCAAGGCCGTGTGCAGATCGGGCAGCCCCGCCGGAAGCAGGTCGTTTTGTTGAAAAAAATCCTCAAGACTCAACAGCCCTTGCTGCAGGCATTGCATGGCCTGGGCCACGCCCTGCTGGATCACTTTTTGCCCCAGACCTTCGGTTTTCGGATACACCGGCGTCAAGCAGTCGGCCAAAGGGGGTTCGCTGGCGCCCAGGTGCAGATATTCGGGGTGTATCATTTCCGGCAGCGGCAGGCTGTAGCGCACTTCGCCATAGGCGCGAATGCGCGCCCCGGGTTGCATTTTGACCTGTTGCGAACGAAAAAAACGGAAGAACTTGAGTGCCATGGTTGCGGTGCCGTCGCTGATTTCACACACCAGCACCGGGTGCCGGCCGGCCGTGGTGTAACTGCGCACCACCTCACCCTGAATCAGCGCCGGGCGGTTAAACCGCAGCTGTGCCATGGGCTGAATGCGCGTGCGGTCTTCGTAGCGCAACGGCAAGTGGAACAGCAGGTCTTCAACCCGTTCAATGCCCAGGCTGGCGAATTTTTGCCCGGAGGCCTCGCCGATGCCTTTGAGGCGGGTCAGGCGCACCGGGTGTTCCACATTGACTGGAAAAGAGAGGTCGTGGCCGGGCTCGACTGTTTAGGGAAGCTCTGATTGAATCTGGCGCGAGCAGATTGTCGTGTAAAATTGTTCAGTTCAAGGCGCAAGCCGCACGAAATAGCAAGGCTATTGGGAAGGTTTGCAACGCAGAAGTGGACGATGTTACGCCGCAAGATACCGTGCCACGATTCGATCAGAGCTTCCTTAGTCTTCCATGGCAATGACAGCATCCATTTCCACCAGCGCATCGCGCGGCAACGCCGCCACCTGCAAGGCCGCGCGGGCCGGATAGGGTGGATCAAAAAATTCGGCCATGATGCTGTTAACGGCTTCATAGTGGCTCAGATCCTGCAGGTAAACGTTCAGCTTGATGGTGTTCTGTAGCCGCGTCCCGGCCGCTTCCGCCAGAGCGGCCAGATTACGGAATACCTGGCGAATCTGTTTTTCGGCGTCTTTGGTCAACAGACTGCCGGTTTCCGGGTCCAGCGCAATTTGCCCGGAGGTGTACAGCGTGCCGTTGTAAACCACGCCTTGTGAGTAGGTGCCTATGGCTTTGGGCGCGGCGTCGGTCTGTATGATTTGCTTGCTCATCGCGTGTCCTCTTTTGGGCTTGTGCAGTATAAAACGGGACGCCGTGAAAGGCAAAAAATGCAGAGGTTCAGGGCCGCTTGCGTTCAGCGCGTAGCACTTCCGGATACTGGCGCAACTGGCGCAGGATGGCTTCCAGTTCTTTCAGGTTATGGATACTGACCACAAATTCCAGACCGGTGAAATCGCCATCACGATCCACCTGGCGCACACTTTCGATGTTGGTGCCCATGTCGGCAGTGGCTCCGGCCAGCTTGGCCAATACGCCGGGCTTGTTGATCACGTCCAGCTCCAGTGTGCTGCGATAGGCGCCTCGGTTCTGGCGATCCCAGTTGACGGTCACTATGCGCTCGGGGTTTTTCTGCAACTCCTCGATATTGGGGCATTCATTGCGGTGAATAACAATGCCCTTGGACGGGCTGAGGTAGCCGACAATGTCGTCACCCGGCACCGGCTGGCAACAGTTGGGGTAGTGAATGATGCTGCCTTCGTCACCGGTAATACTCAGGGCCTCCTTGGGTGCGTAGTCATTGCCCAGACCCCGTTGTCTGAGCAAGGGCAACAGCTTGCGGGCAATCAGTGAAGGCAGTTGCTCCCCCAGGGCAATGGACTTGAGCAGCTCGTTCATGTTGGCAAAGCGGTATTCTTTCAGCACCCGGCGAATGGATCGCTTGTCGAGTTTTTCGAAGGAATAGCCGTAGGTGTCCAGCGCCCGGTCCAGCATGCGGTGCCCCACCAGAATGGCCTCCTCGTCCCGCACCTGCTTGAGGGCCTGACGGATGGCGGTGCGCGCCTTGCTGGTGGCCACTACCTGCAGCCATTCGGTCTTGGGGCGGGCGTGGGGATCGGTTTCAATGCGGACGGTTTGCCCGGTGCGCAGTTTCTGTTTCAGCGAAGCCGGCGCATTGTTGATTTCGGCGGCCACCGCATGATTGCCCACATCGGTGTGGATGGCGTAGGCAAAGTCCAGCACGGTGGATTTTTTCGGCAGTTGCACGATGTCGCCACGAGGCGTAAAGACGTAGATCTCGTCGGTGATGAGATCGCGCTTCATGTTCTCGTAGAACTCCAGCGAGGAGCCAGTGTCTTTCTGCAGTTTCAGCAGGTTGTTGAGCCAGTTGCGCGCGGCCATCAGGCGGCTGGAAGTTTCCGCCTCGTCATTTTTATACAACCAGTGCGCGGCCACGCCGTTTTCACACACCAGGTCCATGCTTTCGGTGCGAATCTGGGCTTCCAGCATCAAACCGTAAGGGCCAGTGACCACCGTATGCAGGCTCTGGTAACCGTTGCTCTTGGGCACAGCAATGTAGTCCTTGAAACACTTTTCGTTGGGCGGGTACATGTTGTGCAGCACGCCCAGGGTGACGTAACAATCCTTGACCTCGTCCACGATGATGCGCACCCCAAAAATGTCGTAAATCTGCTCGAAGGGGCGATTCTTTTCACGCATCTTGCGCCAGATGCTGTAAATGGATTTTTGCCGCCCCAGCAGTTTGGCATCCAGCCCGGAATGGCGCAGCTCGCGCGCCAGCTTGCGCTTGACGTCATCCATGATGTGTTGTCGCTGGCCGGTGAATTCCCGCACCTTTTCGCTGATTTCGGCAAATACGTTGGGGTGCAGGGCTCGGAAAGCGTGGTCTTCCATTTCGTGCTGGACCTGTTTCAGCCCGAGCCGCTCGGCAATGGGCGCAAACACGTCCAAGGTTTCCCGCGCAATGCGCTTTTTGGCCGATTCGCTCATGGCCTCGATGGTGCGCATGTTGTGCAGCCGGTCGGCCAGTTTGATGAGGATGACGCGAATGTCCTGTGCCATGGCGAAAAGCATTTTCACAAAGCTTTCGGCCTGGGCTTCCTTCAGGTTGCGGAATTTGAGTTTGTCCAGCTTGGTGACCGCCTCCACCAGCTGGGTGACGGTTTTACCGAAGTAGCGATCCAGATCGGCTGCGGTGACTTCGGTGTCTTCAATGGTGTCATGCAGCACACCGGCACACAGCGTGGCGATGTCCATGTGGTGGTCAGCCAGAATGGCGGCCACTGTCAGGGGGTGCGTGATGTAGGGCTCGCCGGATTTGCGAAACTGGGTTTTGTGTGCATCGGCACCAAAACGAAAAGCCGCTTCCAGTCGCTGGCGGTCTTTATCCGAAAGGTAGGATGTTTTGCCTTGCAGGTTTTTCCAGGCGGCTTGCACCGCCGGATGGTCCAGGGTGCTGGGAGGAGCAAGGCTGTTGCTCACCGCCGGCACCCGGCTGGCCGGTCAGTCGCCAAATAAAGGGCTGGACTGACCGCTGATCTCATAAGGGGATGGGCATTTCCAGGTCGTCCTGCTCCTGCTGGCGCTGGTTTTCCGCCACCGCATTCCAGGCTGCCAGTTCTTCCTGACGCTTTTGTTCGGCTTCCATTTCCGCCACCACTTCGGGAGTAATCACGCCTTCGGCGATTTCGCGCAAGGCCAGTACAGTGGGCTTGTCGTTCTCTTCTTCCACCAGTGGTTCCTGACCATTGGCGATCAAGCGCGCGCGTTTGGCGGCCAGCAGAACCAGTTCAAAGCGGTTATTGATTTTTTCCAGACAATCTTCAACGGTAACTCGTGCCATGATTTCTTCCTGATAATTCGGGCAGCCTCACCGTGAGGCCGCGACTCGCAAGGGACCGAGCATTTTACCAAAAAATGCCGCCCTTGGGTGATTTGCCGCCGCTCATGTGGGCAGAAAACCGGCAATTACGGGTCAATTCAGATCAAATGGCGTTTTTTCAACGACACCAGCGCGGTCAGACCTTGCTGGCGATACGTTTCGGCCTCCAACGGCTCACCTGCCACCGCCACGCACTCACCGGCCAGCCAGACCCGTTTGACGGCCTCCGGCGCGGCAAACACAAAGCGGTCCAGCCGCTGCGCTTCGCGCGCCTGATTCAGCAGCGGATGTGCCTCGTCCAGCTCCAGCCAGTTGGCCACCTGCTCCAAGGCGCCTTCGGCAGGCACTTGGCCGGTGGTCGATTGCCAACCGCCGCGCGTGGCCGCCTGCCACAGGCTACCGCCGGCATGAATGTCTCTGGTCGGTCGAATGTCATGCTCACCGCCGGCGATCACGCGCCGTTGGTGCAGCAGTCGCTGGCCGTATTCC
>WGBZ01000108.1 GCA_015494035.1 Lysobacterales bacterium
CATGCCGCGGCCGCCTCCGCCAGCGGCGGCCTTGATGATTACCGGGTAGCCAATTTCCCGCGCTATGCGCAGGTTTTCCTGCGGGTCGTCGCCCAGTGGCCCGTCGGAGCCGGGCACGCAGGGCACGCCGGCGGCTTTCATGGCCTCAATGGCGGCCACCTTGTCACCCATCAGGCGGATGGTTTCGGCGCGCGGGCCGATGAAGGTGAAGCCGGAGTTTTCCACCCGTTCGGCAAAATCGGCGTTTTCGGCCAGAAAACCGTAGCCCGGGTGAATGGCTTCGGCGTCGGTGACTTCTGCCGCGGCAATGATTTTGGGAATGTCCAGGTAGCTTTCCAGCGCCGCCGGTGGGCCAATGCATACGGCTTCATCGGCCATGCCCACGTGTTTCTGGTTGCGGTCCACGGTGGAATGCACGGCCACCGTCTTAATGCCCAGAGTGTGACAGGCGCGCAGGATGCGCAGGGCGATTTCGCCCCGGTTGGCAATAACGATTTTGGAAAACATGCTTACACCTGCTGGATGATGAACAGGGGTTCGTCAAATTCCACCGGCTGGCCATTTTCCGCCAGAATGCGGGTGACCACGCCTTCCACCTCGCTGTCGATCTGGTTGAACATCTTCATGGCTTCGATAATGCACAGGGGGTCGCCGGGTTTGACCTTCTGCCCCACTTTCACAAACGGTTCGGCATCCGGAGAGCTGGCGGCATAAAAGGTACCCACCATGGGGCTGCGAACCACGTGGCCTTCGTCTTCGATGACCGCCGTTGCTGGCGCTTCGGTAGCGGTGGGTGCTGTCGGAGCCACGGCAGGCGCTACCGCTGGAGTCGTCACCACCTGCTGTGGTGCCGGTGCCTGGCTGGAACGGCTCAAGCGCACGGATTCCTCGCCTTCGTGGATTTCCATTTCCGTCAGCGAGGAGGCCTCCAGCAGTTCGATGAGCTTTTTGATTTTGCGAATATCCATTGGTGTCCCCTATGGTTATTGTTAAGTAGTGAGCGGTTGATTCAGTTGATCGGCCACGAAGCGCAGTGCCTGTTCATAACCGGCCGCGCCCTGACCGGTAATCACGCGGGTGGCAATATCAGAAAACCAGGAATGCTGGCGCCAGCTTTCGCGTTGGCTGATGTCCGACAGGTGCACCTCGACAAAGGGCGTTTGCACCGCCAGCAAGGCGTCGCGCAGCGCCAGGCTGGTGTGGGTAAAGGCGGCCGGGTTAAAAATGATGTAGGTGGTGTGGTCGTCCAGAGTCTGGTGAATGCGCTCGATCAGGCGATGTTCGGCATTGCTTTGCAGGCAGTCCACCGCCAGCCCCAGCTGTTGCCCCAAAGCCTGTGCCCGGGATTCGATCTCAGCCAGGGTTGTGTGGCCATAGATTTCCGGTTCGCGACGGCCCAGCAAATTCAGATTGGGGCCATTCAACAGTAGGACTTTGTGCATGCAACGCGCCGGCAAAAGAAGTTATTTTGCACGAAACTGCGGCGAAAGTCCAAGAAAACGCTAAAATGCCGGTTTATTCGACCTGTTTCACCTGTTGCAGTGTTTGGGCCAGTTCCTGGGCGTTTTTGTAGCCAAAGAAGTTGTAGCGGTTGAGCAAACGGCCATGGCGATCAAAAAACAGCGTGGCCGGAGGCCCGATGACGCCAAAACGTTGCATGAGTGCCTTGTCCTGGGCGTTCTGCTGCGTCACATCGGCCTTCAGCGCCACAAAGTCTTTCAGTGCTTTGGCAATGGCAGGATCATGGAAGGTGCTTTTCTCCATGCGTTTACACTCGGTGCACCAGTCGGCGTAAAAGTCCAGCATGATCGGCTTGCTGGTGTTGGCCAGGATGGTGTCCAGTTCTTCTAAGGATGTGACGGGACGGAAGGCCGCGGCGGCAGGTGCTGAGTCCATCGCGCCTGACGTGCCGCCGCTGCGCAGGCCAGCCAGTGGCTTGAGTGGATCGGTGTTGCCCATCAAAGCGCCAATCAACATGGCAATGCCCAGTACCAGCAGGGTGATTTTGAGGAAGTCAAACACGCGTGCGGCGGTGGCGGAAATGTCGCTGTCCTTGGCGTAGCCAGTCCATAAAATGGCAGCGGCCAGCAACAACAGGCCCCACAGGCCAAGGATCACGGCTTCGGGCAAAATGCGGGACAGGAACCAGACGGCCATGCCCAGCAGCAGCACACCGAAAAAGGCCTTGACCACGTTCATCCAGCCACCGGATTTGGGCATGAATTTACCTTGGGAGGTGCCGATAACAAGCAGCGGAGCGCCCATGCCCAGCCCCATGGCGAACAGGGCCAGCCCGCCAATAAAGGCATCACCGGAACGGGAAATAAACAGCACCGCCGCGGCCAGTGGTGGTGCCACGCATGGCCCGACAATGAGAGCGGACAAAAAGCCCATGACAATCACCCCCAGCAGGCTGCCGCCTTTTTGCCGGTTGCTGAGGGAAGACAGTTTGTTTTGCCACTTGGCCGGTAGTTGCAGTTCGTAATAGCCAAACATGGAAAAGGCCAGCGCCACAAAAATCAGGCTGAACAGGATGATAATCCACGGCTTCTGGAAGGCGGCCTGGATGTTGGCGCCAAGCAAACCGGCTGCCACGCCGGCGGCGGTGTAGGTCAGGGCCATGGCCACCACGTAGGCCAGGGACAGCACAAAAGCGCGTGAGGTGGTGATTTTTCCCTGGCCGGCGATGAGTCCGGAAAGGATGGGGATCATGGGAAATACACAGGGTGTCAGGGCCAGCAGCAGGCCAAAGCCGAAAAATGACAGAATGGTGTAAAAGGCCGAGCGGCTTTTCAGGCTTTCGATGATGCTGTCCTGTTCGGACAGGCCCTGTTTTTCCTGGCTTAGGTTGCGGTTATCGCTGGTGCCGTTTTCGGCCGCCGTCTCGATTTCGACAGTGGTGCTCTGGTCGGAATCAGGTTGTGGCGGGGCTTGTGAATTGGCTTTTTCCCCGGCCATCGTTGGCAGCAGCACGGGAATTTCGCGTTGCATGGGCGGGTAACAGATGCCGTCCTTGACGCAGCCCTGAAAGGCCACCGTCAAAGGCAAGGTGCCAGCCGCTGACCGGTTGCGCTGCAGGGTCACGGGAATTTCCACCTGATCGTAATATACCGCGACCTGGCCAAAGTGCTCGTCATGCTGCTGCTGCCCGGCGGGCAGTTGCACGGCGGCAATGCGCACCGCCGGGTCGGCCGAGGCCACCTTGATCTTGTCGCGGTACAGGTAAATGCCCGGTGGCATACTGATCCGAAGCGAGACGGTGTCGTCGTCCATGGCAATGGCTTCTGTGCGAAAGGCCTGCTCTGGTGGCAGTACACCGTTTTGTTCGCCAAAGGGCGACTGCCCCGATGGCAGTCCAGGTGGGAGTGCCGATGAAGAGGATACGGCGTTATCATTGGTGGCCGCTGCGGAGATGGCAGTGGGCAGCTCCACCTTCAGGACTTTCTTTTGCGGCGGGTAGCACACGCCGGCATCGGCACAGCCCTGGTATTTGACTTCCATGGCAGCCTGTTGGCCGGTGGCGCTCACCGGTACGGTGACCTCAAGGTGCTTGCGATAGGTTTCCACCTCGCCAAAGAATTCATCCTGTTTCTTGTGGCCGGGAGGAATGCTGGCCTGGCCCAGCGTGGTTTGTGCATTGGCCGGGGCAAATTTGAACGCGTGGCGATACAGGTAATAGCCATCGGCAATATCAAAGCCCAGCGTGGCCTGGCCATTTTGAACCGATTTGACCTGAACCTGAAAGGCGTCGTCTACAGGCAACAGTTCGTCCTCGTTCACTTCGGCTTGGGCCGGCTGACCCAGGGCTGTCAACAGCCAGGCCGCAAACAGCAACCCTGGCCAGGCAAGGCCACCTGGGCCGCCAAAGTCATTACGGTTATTTTTTCGCGAGAGTTTATTCCACATTGTCATTAATCCATTGCAGGTAGGCACTGAGGCCGTCGCTGGCATCGAAAACCAGAAATTCCGGCACATTATAACTGTGGTTATCCTGAATAAAACGCTTCAAAGGCGCAATGGCTGCAGCGGTGGTTTTCAGCAGCAACAGGGTTTCTGGCTGTACCTTGATTTCACCTTGCCAACGGTACACCGAGTCCAGTCCCGGCAGCACCTGGGCACAGGCGGCCAGGGATTTTTCCACGCACAGATAGGCCAGCTCGCGGGCTTCGGTTTGGGTTTCACAGGTGATCAGAACCAGTTTGGCGTCGGTGCTCATGCGGGTTTTCCTCGTGCAGATGAAACGGGCCTAAAGGAGCCGGCCACAGCCGGTGTTGGTGACCGGCGCAGTGGCTGACCCACAGACCGGCCCAAAGGGGTTGTGCTGACGCGATTCTATCAAAAGTTTGGCTCGGCTTTGTGCCCCCATTGGCTTAATTTCTGCTTTAGCCAGTCGGCAGTGGGTTGTGGCCGAGGTGTTGGCCCCGGAGTCCGGGTTGGGCACTGAACGAAATAGGGCTTGCCCGACAGCAGGCTGCGGCTGGCCGCCAGGCGGATAAAGTCTTCGGGGGAATGAATGGAACGGGCAAAATAGCGGGCTTTCTTGCGCATGTGGGCGGCCGCCTCGGTGCCGTCATGACTTTTGCCGTTGCGGATATAAACGCAGCCGCTGCTTTCAACCACCTGCAACAGGTACCGAATTGCTGGCCGTTCCAGCACCGGCGTGGGCTGTGCTGTCAGGCCAATGGAGGAGAAAACCAATAGCACCCCGGCAAGCCACAGGCCAGGTTTGCCGAAGGGTCGATGCAATTTTTTACCGCCTCTGACCCATGGCTTCGGGTAAACTGAAAAAACCTCACAGCGCAGTGTCTTTTGCATGAACGAACACATCATGATCACTTTGGCCTCCATTGGGCTGGTTGGTTCCTTTATCCAGTGGTTTTCCTGGTGGGTCAAATTGCCGGCCATTTTGTTCCTGTTGCTGGCCGGTATCATTATGGGACCGCTGACCGGCTGGTTGAATCCCGACGAGTTGTTTGGCCCCTTGCTTTTCCCCATGGTTTCGCTGGCCGTGGCGGTGATCCTTTTTGAAGGCAGTCTGACGCTGCATTTTTACGAAATCAAGGGCGTGGCCAAGGTGGTTCGTCGTTTGGTGACTGTCGGTCTGGCGGTGACCTGGGTCATTATTGCCGTGGCCACCCATTATCTGATTGGCTTTGGCTGGGATTTGAGCTTTCTGTTCGGCGCCCTGGTGGTGGTCACCGGCCCCACGGTGGTGGTGCCCATGTTGCGCACCGTGCGTCTGAACAGGACCGTCGCCAGCATTCTCAAGTGGGAAGGCATTGTCATTGACCCGCTGGGCGCCCTGTTTGCGGTGCTGGTGTATGACTTCATTATTTCCAGCCAGGCCGGTGATGGCAGCCTGGCGCACATTCTGACCAGTTTTGCCTCCATCATTGGCGCCGGCGTGTTTTTCGGGTTGGCAGCCGGCCAGTTTCTGGCCGTGGTGTTGCGCAAGCACTGGTTGCCCGAGTTTTTGCATAATGTGTTCACGCTGACCTTGGTGTTTGGCGTTTTTGCCTTTTCCAATGCCCTGGTAGAAGAGTCCGGCCTGCTGGCGGTGACACTGATGGGCATGTGGCTGGCGAACAAGAAAGACCTGCCCATGGAAGAAATTCTGGATTTCAAGGAGTCCCTCAGCATCTTGCTGATTTCCGGGCTGTTCATTCTGCTGGCCGCGCGTATTGACCTGACACAATTGCAACAGCTGGGCTGGAAAGCCGTGGCCCTGTTTCTGGTTATTCAACTGCTGGCGCGACCGGCCAAGGTAGCAGTTTCCACCATCGGCTCCAGCCTCAGCCCTCAAGAGCGCGCCATTCTGGCCTGGATTGCGCCACGGGGCATCGTTGCCGCCGCGGTTTCCGCGTTGTTTGCCCTGCGCCTGGAACAGGCCGGCTACGAACAGGCACCCTTGCTGGTTTCCCTGACATTCATGGTCATTATTGGCACCGTGGTCTTGCAAAGCGCCACCGCGCGGCCTTTGGCACGTTGGTTGGGTGTGGCCGATCCGGAGCCACGCGGGGTGCTGATCAACAGCGCCAATCCCGTTGCTCGAGCCATCGCCAAAGCCCTGGACGAGCAGGGGTTTGAAACTGTGCTGGCCGATGGCCACTGGCCTTACATCCGTCAGGCCCGCATGGAAGGCCTGAAAACCTTTTATGGCAACCCGGTTTCCGACCACGCCGACCGTCACCTGGATCTGGTGGGCATTGGCCGCATGCTGGGCCTGTCCACCAACAACGACCTCAACGCCCTGTCAGCACTTAAGTACCAGGGGGAGTTTGGCCGCAAAAACGTTTACACCCTGGCTTTGCCCGAAGAACAACGCAAAAAAGGCTCCAAACACGGGATTGCCCACGACAAGCGCGGCCTGCCCCTGTTTGGTGAGGACATGACGTACGCCAAGTTGGCTGGTCTGCTGGCCAAGGGGGCGGAAATCCGCGCCACACCGCTCACCGAGGCCTTTACCGTGGATCATTTTCTGGAACAGTACGACGGTAAGGCCATCCCGTTGTTTGCGGTTTCACCCAAGGGCAAGCGGCTGGAAGTTTTTTCCTCGCCTGAAGCCATGCCGCGGCTGGGCAAAGGCTGGAAGATCATCGCCTTGCATGTGCCGGAAACTCAACCCGGCGACGCTGGCCAGCAGGAGAAGGATGCCACAGAAACCAAAGGTGGGGGTGAAGGACGGACACAACAGCCTGAAGAAACCCCTGGCCCTGTGCCCTCGTCAGATTCGGCGGCGCCTGCAGGCTAAGGAAGCTCTGATTGAATCTGGCGCGAGCAAATTGTCGTGTAAAATTGCTTAGTTCAAGGCGCAAACCGCACGCAATAACAAGCTATTGCGAAGGTTTGCAACACAGAAATGGACGATTTTACGCCGCAAGATGCCGTGTCACGATTCGATCAGAGCTTCCCTAAGAATCATCACTGTAGTTACAACAGAGGAGAACTCACATGCATCATCTTTTAACCCGGCGAGCCAGCCTGTCGCCCTGTGTGCTTATGTGGTTTTCGCTGCTATGGGCATGGCCTGCCATGGCCGCGGAAATTTCAGTGGGCTCGCTGGCGCCGGACTTTTCACTGCCTGATCAGAACGGGCAGCCTCATCGCCTGGCCGATTATCGTGGTCAGTGGGTGATTCTGTATTTTTACCCCAAGGACGACACGCCCGGCTGCACCACCGAAGGCAAAAGCTTTCGCGACAAGCTAAAGGATTTTCGCGAGGCTGGTGCGCAGGTGCTGGGTGTGTCCATGGATTCGGTAAAATCGCACCAGGCCTTCGCCCAAAAGTATGGGCTGCGTTTTCCTTTGCTGGCCGATGAAGACGGAAAAGTGGCCGCTTTGTATGGCACAGCCGGCGGCTTTGGCCCCATCAGCTATGCCAAACGGCAGACGTTTCTGATTGATCCCGATGGCGTGGTGGTCAGGCATTATCCCCACGTGAACCCATCCCGGCATGTGCAGGTGCTTGAACGTGACCTGGCGGCGGCGAAGAAACTCTATCGGTCGCTGCCGGCGAACTCAAAGCCATCCAGAGACAAAACAAAGGAAATGCGGCAGCCGGTGACTGACAGATGACTGATACAAACCGGGACAGCAGGCACACGGGGCGATGCCTATGTGGTGCGGCAAGCTGTTGCCACCGGATGCCTGCCACTGTCACCAGTGCCGCCGCCAAAGCGGGCATTTCTGGGCTTCCACAGACGTGCCAAAAAGCGCTATGGTGAGAACGCCTTGCGCTGGTACGCTTCCTCGGACAAGGTACGTCGGGGATTTTGCCAGCACTGCGGCTCGTTTTTATTCTGGGATCCGGTTCAACGCGACTTTCTGGCCATCGCCATGGGGGCTTTCGACCAGCCAACAGGAGTCAGGCTAAAGTCCCACATCTTTGTGGAAGAAAAAGGCGACTATTACGCCATTGCTGATGGCTTGCCACAAAATCCACGATAAGTTCACGGCCTGAAGGACGGAGTTCACCATGTTAATCAGTGTTGAAGAAATAAAAAAAGCCCTGACCGATTTGCCCGGCTGGGAAATCAAGGACGGCAGCCTGTACCGTCGCTTTGTTTTTCATGATTTCGTTCAAGCCTTTGGCTTTATGACTGAGGTGGCCCTGGTGGCCGAGCGCAGCAACCACCACCCCGACTGGCGCAATAGCTATCGCACCGTTGAGGTGTGGCTGTCGACCCACGAAGCCGGTGGCATCAGCAAAAAAGACATTCTGCTGGCCGTGGCCATGCAGCGGCTGTCCCTGAAAACGGATCAGAATACGTCGCACTAAAAAAGGCAGGGGTTGCCCTGCCTTTTATTGACTTGGCATCTATATAGGTGCCAGATCAATGGCAATGGTTATTGCCGGGGTGAAAGTCAGTCCTTGAGTACGAAGGTGACTTTCAGCACCACGCGCCAGTCATCGATCTTGCCGTCCTTGACGGTGACTTTCATGCTTTCCACCCACGCCCCTTTGACATGTTTCAGGGTTTTTGAGGCGCGTTTGATGCCTTTTTCCACGGCATGATCAAAACTTTTATTGCTTGACGCAATGATTTCGGTCACTTTGGCTACACTCATGGCTAAACCTCCTGTTTTTTAGGGAAGCTCTGATTGAATCGTGACACGGCATCTTGTGGCGTAAAATCGTCCATTTCTGTGTTGCAAACCTTCGCAATAGCCTTGCTATTACGTGCGGTTTGCGCCTTGAATTGAACAATTTTACACGCCAATCTGCTCGCGCCAGATTCAATCAGCGCTTCCTTAGTCTTTCAGAACAAAGGTCACTTTCATGTTGACCCGGTACGAATCCACTTTGCCGTCACTGACGGTGACTTTCATGCTTTCGACCCAGGCGCCGGTAATGCCCTTGAGGGTTTTGGAGGCTCGCTGGATGCCGTTTTCCACGGCGTCGTCGAAGCTTTTGGAAGATGAGGCGATGATTTCGGTTACTTTGGCTACACTCATGGTTTGTCCCCTTGATTGTGGTGATGAAAAAGTGCTCAGGAATACTCGCCTATCGGGCAGATTCACTGAAATCGTGCATTGAGCATAGACCTGGACCGCGGTTTTGTCCAGCGGATGTCATATTCCTTTACGATCACTTTTACCATCATGGAGAAAGACTGGTCTCAATACCCGGCTGCCTGGCCGTCCTTGCGCGATTCCGATGCGCCATGATAAACGCCATTTTTGTCCCGCAATATGGCCTGATACCCTCCATAAGGGCCCAGTGCCCAGGCCATTTTATGGCCCTTTTTCATCAGGGCGCGAACGGTGGCATAGGGGAAGCCGCTCTCCAGGTTCAACTCACCGCCGGTGTGCATGCGTTCGCCGGTGGGTTGCGAAGAACCGCTGTGGTGAATGCGTGGCGCGTCACCGGCTTCCTGCGTGTTCATGCCAAAGTCCACCATGTTAATGACGATTTGCGCGTGGCCCTGGGGTTGCATGGCTCCACCCATGAGGCCAAAACTCATCAGTGGCTGGCCGTTTTTGGTGATAAAGGCCGGAATAATGGTGTGAAAAGGCCGTTTACCCGGGGCGTAGCTGTTGAATCGGCCGGGCGTCAGGTCAAACAGTTCGCCGCGGTCTTGCAAAATAAAGCCCAGCCCGGGCGGTGTCATGCCTGAGCCCATGCCGCGGTAATTGCTCTGGATGAGGGACACCATGTTGCCGTCCTTGTCAGCGGTGGTGAGGTAAATGGTGTCGCCGGCCTCCAGCGCCGGGTTCAGATTTTCTGCCAGTCCGGGCGGGTAACGGCGAGCGGCCCGATTCATGTCAATCAAGGCACGACGTTTGGCCGCGTAGTCCTTGGAGATCAGTGTTTGCACCGGAATTTTTTGAAAAGCCGGATCCGCGTAAAAACGCGCGCGGTCTTCAAAGGCCAGTTTTTTGGCTTCGGTGAACAGGTGCACGTGCTCCGGGCTGCCAAAGCCGTATTTTTTCAGATCGAAACCTTCCAGGATATTCAGAATCTGCAAGGCCGCGATACCCTGGCCGTTAGGCGGCAGCTCCCACACGTCCAAGCCCCGGTAATTGGTGGACACCGGTTGCACCCATTCCCCGTGGTGATCCGCCAGGTCCTTTTCGCTCAGAAAGCCACCGTGAGCCTGCACGTAGTTGGCAATGGTCCGGGCAATTTCTCCCCGGTAAAAGGCATCACGGCCTTCATTGGCGATTTTTTCCAGGGTGCGGGCCAGGTTCGGGTTTTTCCAGACTTCACCGGCCCGTGGGGCCTTGCCGTTAAGAGTGAACTGTTCCAGAAACCCCGGATATTGGCGGAGTATCGGTACCGAGAGTTGCCAGTAATAAGCGATCAGGTCGGTAATGGGGGCGCCTTCGCGTGCGTACTGAATGGCTGGGGCCAGTACGGTTTTCATGGGCAACGTGCCAAAGCGGTCGTGTAGCATAAACCAGCCATCCACCGTGCCGGGCACGGAGACCGGCAGTGGGCCATGGGCGGGGATTTTCTGGTAACCGTTTTTGTGAAACCAGTCCAGGGTCAGCGCCTGTGGGCTGCGCCCGGAACCGTTCAGGCCATAGAGTTTTTTGCTTTTCGCGTCCCACACAATGACGAAAATATCCCCGCCGATGCCATTGCCGGTGGGTTCCACCAGCCCCAGCACGGCATTGGCAGCAATGGCTGCATCCACGGCGTTGCCGCCTTGCTTGAGAATATCCAGCGCCGCCTGGGTGGCCAGCGGCTGGCTGGTGGCAGCCATGCCGTGGGTGGCCAGGACTTCCGAGCGCGTGGCAAAAGGTTTGCCGGTGATGCGATCAGCGGCATCAACCCTCAGGGAGAAAGCGGTCAGGGAGAGCGCGGTTAACAGAATAATGAGAAAGGGTAGTTTGCGCATGGGAGGCCTCCACCAGGGAAATACGAACAAACAGGAAACCCTATCTTAGCGGATAATGGCCTGGTGTGTACTGGATGTCTGGTGTCTATTCACAGCCGACCACATCCGGACTCAGGGTTCAAAGCCGTGGGCAAAAATAACGGGGTTGTTTTGCCAGATGAGGCGCACAAAGGCCACTTCAATGTCCTGGGC
>WGBZ01000109.1 GCA_015494035.1 Lysobacterales bacterium
AATCAGCGCTTCCCTAGGGAAGCGCTGATCGAATCGTGACACGGCATCTTGTGGCGTAAAACCGTCCATTTCTGCGTTGCAAACCTTCACAATAGCGTGCTATTGCGTGCGGCTTGCGCCTTGAACTGAACAATTTTACACGACAATCTGCTCGCGCCAGATTCAATCAGAGCTTCCAAAAGAAAAGGGCAGGCCATATCACTCGGTGGCTCAGGCCAGCGGTGAAAACGGCCCAGCCGGTTTGGCCTTTTTACGGCAAAGAATTCAAGCGGTGGGTTTTCTGCCTTTATAATCAGAGCTTCCTTAGTGGCCGGAGCGTGCATCTTATGAAAATGGCTTTTGTCGCCAGTGACACCGATAAATCCAGGCAATCCCTGCAGCAGTTGACGGCCCGCTATGGCCAGCACGCACCCGCTGACGCCGAAGTGATCGTGGCATTGGGTGGCGACGGTTTCATGTTGCAGACGCTGCACCAGGTAATGAACACTGGCAAGCCGGTGTTTGGCATGCGTCGTGGCACAGTGGGCTTTCTGATGAACGACTACCGCATGGACGAGTTGCCAGAGCGCATTGCGGCGGCCCAGTCCACAGTGTTGCACCCCTTGAAAATGCGCGCAGAAACCACCACTGGCCGGGTGCATGAAGCGCTGGCCATTAACGAGGTATCCCTGTTGCGTCAAACCCGCCAGTCGGCTCGCATTGGCATCGAAATCAACGGCCAGCCAAAAATAGACGAGCTGGTCTGTGATGGCGTTTTGTTGTCCACCGCTGCCGGTTCCACCGCCTACAACCTGTCGGCCCATGGCCCGGTGTTGCCCATCGGTTCAGACGTACTGGCGCTGACGCCCATCAGCCCGTTCAGGCCCAGGCGTTGGCGGGGCGCCATCTTGCCGGCCGATGCCCGGGTTCGTTTTCAGGTGCATGATCACGAAAAACGGCCGGTAAGCGCCACGGCGGATAACTTTGAGGTTCGGCACGTGAAAACGGTGGCCGTCAGCGAAGACAAAAGCAGTCGCATGACCTTGCTGTTTGATCCCGATCACAACCTGGAAGACAGAATTATCAACGAGCAATTCGTTTTTTAGGGAGCCTCTGATTGAATCGTGACAGGGCATCTTGCGGTGTAAAATCGTCCATTTCTGCCTTGCAAACCTTCACAATAGCTGGCTATTGCGTGCGGTTTGCGCCTTGAGCTGAACAATTTTACACTCCAATCTGTTCGCGCCAGATTCAATCAGAGGCTCCCTAGCGCTCTGTTGCCTGCTCGGCGGCTTCTTTTTCCGTCTTTTTGCGGGCATTTTCGGCCAGTTGTTGGCGGGCCTTTTCCGGCGCTGTCCAGTCAATGCGCGGGTCGCCACAGGCCAGAAAATGGGGGTTGAGGAGGCTGTCCTTGTGACCATAGCGCAGCGGCTGGCCTTCGGCAGTCAGCACCTGGCCACCGGCCTGTTCCACAACGCAGTGCGCCGCGGCGGTGTCCCATTCGCTGGTCAGGCCCAGACGCGGGTAGACATCAGCCAGGCCCTCGGCCACCTTGCACAATTTCAGGGAACTGCCCATGGCGGTGAGTTCATGCGGCCCCAGTTTCTGCAGGTATTCTGTCACCGCTTCACTGGCGTGGGAACGGCTGCCAACCACCACGGGAGGGGCGCAGGCGGGTCGGCGCACGCGGATCGGTTCGCCGTCTTTCAAGGCGCCAACCCCCCGCGCGGCGGCATAGGTCTCCCCGGTGACCGGCACGTGTACCACGCCCAGCATTGGTTGGTTGTTGTCGATGATGGCAATGTTGACCGTGAACTCGCCATTGCGCTTGATGAACTCCTTGGTGCCATCCAGCGGGTCCACCAGCCAGTAGCGCTTCCATTGGGAACGCTCTGCAAACGGAATGTGAGCCGATTCTTCCGAAAGCAGTGGCAGGTCCGGGTCGATCAGGTCCAGCAGTTCGGTCAGGGTTTCATGCGCGGCCAGATCAGCCCGGGTCAGTGGCGAATCGTCGGCCTTGATGCGAACCTGGTACTCATCACCGTGGTAAATCTCCAGAATGGCCTTGCCGGCTTCCTTGGCGGCTTCGACGACATCCAGCAACAGGCTGTAAATATAGCGATCAGAACGCATGCGTGCCTCGTGTGTGCCGGTGTCAGCCGGCCGGGTTGAGTAAGGAAAATGCCTGGCGGTGCAAGCCGGGGCTGGCCGCCAGTACCGAGGTGGTTTCAAGGTTCACCGGCTGTCCGTTCAGGTCGGTGAACACGCCTCCGGCTTCGGTCACAATCAAGCTCAATGCGGCGATGTCGAGAATATTGACGTCGGACTCCACCACCACATCGAGCTTGCCTGAGGCCAGCAGGTGGTAGTGGTAAAAATCCCCGTAGCCACGGGTTTTGCCACAGGCCAGCAGTAACTGACCCAGCCGTTCCCAGCCGTTTGTGACCAGGCTCTTGATGTTGCCGGTGGACACGCAGGCCTGTTCCAGCGGTGTCTGTGTGTCCACAGTAATCCGCTGGCCATTGAGGAAAGCGCCGCCATGGCGCGTGGCCCAGGCGGTTTCCCCGAAAGCTGGCGCATTGGAAACGCCCAGCACGATGCAGCCCTTGTGCATCAGGGCGATCTGAGTGGAGAAAAACGGGTATTCGCGGATAAAACTCTTGGTGCCATCGATGGGGTCAACCAACCACAGGAAGTCCGAATCGCGGTCACTGCGACCGGTTTCTTCCCCATAAAACCCGTGGTCAGGAAAGGCGGCTGCCAGGTGTTGGCGAATAACCCGCTCTGATTCGATATCGGCCAGGGTTACCGGCGAGGCATCGGCCTTGAGGGTGATGTCGGGGGATTGCCGGTAATATTTATTGATGACTATTTCCGCCGCCTGGCTGGCTTCGCGGGCCACCTTCAGGGCCCAGGCCAGGTCGATGTCGGGCAAGGTGGAGGTGTTCATGGCTCAGGCGATTCCAGAACCGGCTTTTCCGGTTGTGGCGACCCGGCCATAGATGTCCTCGAACCGTTCAATGTCGTCCTCGCCGAAATAGCTGCCGGTCTGCACTTCGATCAGGGCTATGTCGCGGTCGGTGGGGTTTTCCAACCGATGCATTTGGCCTGCGGGGATGTAGGTGGATTCATTCTGGCGCAGGGTGAATTCTTTCTCCCCCACGCGGACCCGGGCTTCGCCATCCACCACCGTCCAGTGTTCGCTGCGGTGTTTATGCCGTTGCAAGGATAGCACCTGGCCGGGCTTGACCACCAGTCGTTTCACCTTGCAGTCGTCGGCATCTTCCAGCACGGTATAGCTGCCCCAGGGCCGGTGCACGGTCTGGTGATAGACCGCCGCCTCATGGTTGTGGGCCTTGAGAAATTGCACCACGTCCTTGACGCCCTGGGAGCGGTCGCGGTGGGCCACCAGCACCGCATCGCCGGTGTCCACAATCATCAGATCTTCCACGCCGACGGTCGCCACCAGCCGGTCGCCGGCCCGCACGTAGGTGTTTTTTGTGTCCACGGTAATGGCTTTGCCTTCCACCCGGTTGCCGCATTCATCGCAGTCAGCCAGGGCGGCCATGGCGTTCCAGGAGCCGATGTCGTTCCAGTCAAAGCGGCTGTCCACCACGGCGCAGTTGGCGGCTTTTTCCATGATGGCGTAGTCGATGGAAATATCCGGCATGGAGGCAAAGGTGTCTGCGTCCAGCTCGATCACCGTGCCTTGCTGGGCCGGGTGGGTGCTGGCTTCGTAACAGCGCCGGGCCGCAGTCAGTACCTCCGGTGCATGTTGCCCAAAAGCGTCCAGAGCCGCGCCCACAGGCAGACAGAACATGCCGGAGTTCCAGAGGTAGTCGCCACTGGACAGGTATTTTCTGGCGGTTTCCAGATCGGGTTTTTCCACAAAACGTTCCACGGTACGTGCCTGGGTACCCGGAATGGGTTCACCGGCCTTGATGTAGCCGTAACCGGTTTCCGGGTGGGTGGGGAAAATGCCAAAGGTGGTCAGGTAGTCGCCTTGGGCGGCCTGCATGGCCTCAGCCACGGTGGCTTCGAAGGTGGCCTGATCGCGGATCAGGTGATCAGCCGGCATCACCAGCATCAGCGCATCATCGCCAAAGCGGTCAGCAATGGTCAGCGCGGCCAGTGCCACGGCCGGGGCCGTGTTGCGCCCGGTGGGTTCCAGCAGGTAGAGCTGTTTGTCCATGTCCACGCCGTCGATCTGGCGGTACAGATCACGGGTAATGAAATAATAATCCCGCGAGGTGACGGTCATGACCGTGCCATCGTGAGACAGCGGCAGTGCCCGTTGCAGCGTCAGTTCGGCCAGGGTCTTGCCATTGGCCAGTTTCATGAACGGCTTGGGGTAGGCGCGGCGGGAAACCGGCCACAGCCGGGTGCCGGCGCCACCGGAAAGAATCACGGGAATAAGGGGTCGGGTGGGTTTTTCAGACATCAGTTTTCTCCCTCACCGGCAGCCTCGGTGGCTTTCGGCCTGGCATGGTCCGGGGACTGCGAATGGTTTAGTTGATTCAGTTCTTGCAGAAAATGGGGATCGAGGCCCTGCATGGTGTGTTGCAAGCCGCTGTGCCAGTGGGGCAGGGCCAGGCCAAACGTGGTGTGTAACTTGCTGTTGTCCAGCACCGAATAGGCCGGACGTGTGGCGGCGGTGGGATAGTCCTCACTGGCAATGGCCACCACTTCGGGTTTGATTTCGATCAGCCCCAGGCGCTGGGCGTGGGAAAAAATACGTCGCGCAAATCCGCACCATGAGGTTTTCCCGCCACCGGTGGCGTGAAAAACGCCAATGGCCGGGTGCTTGAATGTCAGTAACACCAGCCGGGCGAGGTCAGCTGCGGCCGTGGGGGAACCAGTCTGGTCATCCACCACCCGTATCTGCTCGTGCGTTTGGGCCAGGCGCAGCATGGTTTTGAGAAAATTGTGGCCGTGCAGGGAATAGACCCAGGCGGTGCGGAAGACCTTGTAATCGCCGCCGGCTTCCTGAATCAGTCGCTCGCCAGCGGCTTTGCTGGACCCGTATACGCTTTGGGGGGCAATGGGGTCGTCTTCATGCCACGGCGTATCGCTGTGGCCGGAGAAGACATAATCAGTGGAAAAATGTATCAGCCGACTGCCCTGGCGGGCGTTGTATTCGGCCAGTTGGCCCACGGCTTCGGCATTGATGCGCCAGGCGCGTTCGGGTTCACTTTCGGCCCGGTCGACGGCAGTGTAGGCCGCGGCATTGACAATCAGGTCCGGGCGCACGGTCTCCAGCATCCGCGCCAGCTGGTCGGGCTGTTCCAGGTCCAGAGCCACTGTGCCCATGCCTCGCACGGTTTTGCCGGTGCGTGTGGTGGGCACCACCTCACCAAAATGGTGCAGCCCCGGCCATATCGCCGAGCCCACCTGACCGTCGGCGCCTGTCAACAGGATTTTCATGGCGTTATGGTCGGGAGTTGGCGGGTGGGTATGTCTTTTAATCGCGGCAAATTGCTGTCCTTTTCGGATAACAGAGGCTGGGCCACCGGCCATTCAATGCCAATGTCCGGGTCGTTCCATAACACCCCGGTATCACACTCGGGGGCATAGGTTTCGGTGCAGTGGTAGGCAAAAAGGGCCGAATCCGAGAGCACACAAAAACCGTGCGCAAAACCTTCAGGCACATAAAACTGACGGAAATTATCGGCCGATAAGGTCACGCCATGCCACTGGCCAAAGGTGCCAGAATCGGGCCGGATGTCCACCGCCACGTCAAACACCGTGCCTTCAAGCACATACACCAGCTTTCCCTGCGCCTGTGGATGCTGAAAATGCAGGCCGCGCAGGACGTGTTTGGCCGAACGCGAGACATTACTTTGCACAAAGTGCGTTGGCAGGCCGTGTTCACCGTAACGCTTGGCATTCCAGCTTTCCAGAAAAAAACCACGCGCGTCGCCAAAAACCCGGGGTTCAATGATTTTGACGCCCGGCAGGGGTGTGTCCAGCACCTTCACAGGCCTTCCTCAGCCAGCGAAAGCAGGTATTGGCCATAGCCGTTTTTGGCAATGGGCCGGGCCAGTTCACGCAATTGGTTGGTGTCTATCCAGCCATTGCGAAAGGCCAGTTCTTCCGGGCAGGCCACCTTGATGCCCTGGCGCTTCTCAATGGTGGATATAAACAGGCCGGCATCCATCAGGGAATCGTGGGTGCCGGTGTCCAGCCAGGCATAGCCACGGCTCATCAGCTCCACATTCAACTGGCCTTTTTCCAGATAAACCTTGTTCAGGTCGGTGATCTCCAGCTCGCCGCGTGGCGAAGGCGTGAGCTGTCGCGCATACTCACTGGCCTTTCCGTCGTAAAAATACAAGCCGGTGACGGCATAGGGGCTGGCCGGGTTGTCGGGTTTTTCTTCCAGGCCAATGACCTTGCCGGTGTGATCGAATTCAGCCACGCCATAGCGTTCCGGGTCGCTGACGCGATAACCGAACACGGTGGCGCCTTCCGTGCGCGCATTGGCGCGATCCAGTAGCTCGGTCATGCCAGCGCCGTAAAAAATGTTGTCGCCCAGAATCAGGCAGGACGGCTCGCCATTGACAAATTCTTCGCCAATCAGGTAGGCCTGCGCCAAGCCGCCTGGTTCCGGCTGTACGGCATAATGAAGCTGGAGCCCCCACTGGCTGCCATCGCCGAGGAGGTTTTTGAATAACTGTTGTTCGTGGGGGGTGTTAATGATGAGAATTTCGCGTATGCCTGCCTGCATCAGTACGCTCAACGGGTAATAAATCATCGGCTTGTCATACACCGGCAGCAGTTGCTTGGAAACCGAGCGCGTCAAGGGGTAAAGGCGGGTGCCCGAACCACCGGCCAGAATAATACCTTTGCGGGAAATAGGCTGAGTCATGCGGAGGCCTTTTGGGTGGTTGTGGTGCCCAGTCGCTGGCCCTGGTAGGAGCCATCCTGAACCCGCTGCACCCAGTCGCGGTTGTCCAGGTACCATTGCACGGTTTTTTCCAGGCCGCTGGCAAAGTCTTCCTGTGGCCGCCAGCCTAGTTGTGTTTGCAGTTTGGATGAGTCGATGGCGTAGCGCCGGTCGTGACCGGGCCGGTCCTGGATAAAAGTAATCAGATCACGCCGATTGAGTCCTGTAACCGGGCGTTTTTCGTCCAGTACATCGCAAATGGCTTGCACCACTTCCAGATTGGTTTTCTCCGCGTTACCGCCCACGTTATAGGTTTGCCCGGGACTGCCTTTTTCCAGCACGGTTTCAATGGCCTTGCAGTGATCGGTCACATATAACCAGTCGCGCACGTTGAGACCGTCGCCGTAAACCGGCAGGGGTTCACCACGCAGGGCCTTTTCGATTATGAGTGGAATCAGTTTTTCAGGAAACTGGTAAGGGCCGTAGTTATTGGAACAGTTGGTGATTAACGTGGGCAGCCCGTAGGTATGATGCCAGGCGCGCACCAGGTGATCAGAGGCGGCTTTGGAGGCGGAATAGGGTGAGCTGGGGTAGTAAGGGGTTTCCTCGGTGAACAGCCCGGTCTCGCCCAGTGACCCGTACACTTCATCGGTGGACACGTGCAGAAAGCGGAAGTCTTGCGCCTTGTCTGCCGGCAAGGCGCGAAAATGGCGCAGGGACTCTTCCAGCAGGGTAAACGTGCCATTGATGTTGGTTTCTATGAAATCGGCCGGGCCGTCAATGGAGCGATCCACATGGCTTTCGGCCGCAAAGTGCACCACCGCATCGGGCTGGTATTCGGCCAGCAGGCGCGCCACCAGTGTGCCGTCGTTAATGTCGCCATGCACAAACACATGGTTGGGGTGCTCACGCAGCGGTTGCAGGGTGTCCAGATTGCCCGCGTAGGTGAGTTTGTCGAGGGTGATGATGCGGTGGCCATTGCGCAAGGCATTCCGCAAGACAAAATTGCCGCCAATAAAGCCCGCGCCGCCGGTAATCAGCCAGGTTTTCTGCATGTGATTCAGTCCGTAAAACCAGCCGCATATCTTACCACAGCAGGTAGTTAAAACCGCATTATGCCGCCGCAGGCAGGCGCTGGCCGAAGTGCTTGGGCGACGTGCTAGAATTGCCCCTTTTTCAGGAGGCCTGGCGTGGCCATTACCGATCCAAAACTGATCGAACAATACCGGCATATTCACAAAACCAGCCGTTTTGGTGTTTCTGCGCATGAATTTGAAGCACAGATTCAGGCCTGTGTCGTGGATCTCAAGCCGGAGGTGATCCTTGAGTATGGCTGTGGTCAGAGTCGTCTGTACCAGACCCTGGAAACGGGCGGGGTGGATTTTGTTCGCTACGACCCCTCTATCCCGGCGCTGGCAGATCTGACCATCGAACAGGCCGATTTGATCATTAACACCGATGTGCTGGAACACATTCCCGCCGATGATCTGG